>JANWIY010000155.1 GCA_025449645.1 Chitinophagaceae bacterium
CGCGGTAAGAGGCAAACCGCTCCCGACTCAGCAGGGATTATTCCCGGGCACGATAACGCTCGCAACTGCGGATGCGGTCCTGCTCCTCGAGTTGCTGCCGGATATAAAGGCCCTCGGATATGCCATCGAGCCATTCGGCAAGGATACATTTATAATTCATGGTGCACCAGCCGGAATGGAAACCGGAAATGAAAAAAAGGTTCTTGAGAATATGCTCGAGCATTGCAAACATTCTGGCAGCGAAAAAGTATTTCCTCTCCGCGAGAAGATGATCCGCTCCCTGGCCTGGCAGCAATCCGTGAAACCAGGTACAGCCCTCTCGGAAACAGAAATGCGTGCATTGATGGAAAGCCTTTTCCTCTGCGCCCAGCCGAATATGACGCCGAATGGGAAGCCGGTATTTGTGGAATTTGAGAAGGAATATTTGGAGAAGGTTTTTGGAAAGTGAAGTAAAAATTAAAAATTAAAAAGTAAAAAGTAAAATGGGAAGAGTCATTGAGGAGAACAGAGTGACAGACGATTGTCATGGGATGGTAGTGGGGAAGTCCAAACCAAAACGTAATGGAAAGGAAATATTTTGTGTTGTATCTGATACCTCAACGCCCGGACTTTGAACAGACTATGCCGAAAGAAGAGCGTGATATTATGACGAGGCATGTAGATTATTAGAAAGAATGGCTGGACAAGGGGGTTGTGCTTGTTTATGGTCCCGTATTGGATCCTGCGGGAACTTACGGAATCGGAATTGTTGCTGATGAAACAGAAGGACAATTGCAATCTTTAATGAAGAATGATCCCGTTGCGAAAATAAATAAATATGAATATTATCCCATGAGAGCGGTAACAGCAAAATAAACGGATTTATTACCGTGATAATACCCTATCACTACCTTCATTTAGTAAGTATTTTTGTGAAAATATGGCATGGCAATACCTGTCAATGATAAAGAGTTGGAAACAGAGATCAGGTCATCGCAAATACGTTCCCATCTGAGTGTACTAGTATTTTATCTTTCCCTGCTTAGTAACTTGTGCATAAATAAATGATATTCCTAAATCATCATGTTTATTGATAATAAAAAATTTAATTTACTGATTTCCCCAATTTAATACCATGACACAAACAGACATCCAGGAGCAAATAAAAGAGCAAATTGCTGCTCTTCAAAGGGCGACTGCGAATGCGACCAAATCGAAAAGAGCTGCAAACAAATATTTAATAGATGCAGGGATTATTGAATTAGAAAAAAAGACTAAACAACAAAACAAAAAGAGAGGGTAGTGTGGCTCATCATAGACCATTTCAAATAATGGGATTCCATAGTTGTGATCGGGAAGAAGGTTTAAGCGTATTAAATGGAAAGACTCAATTAAAGCCAAGTAATAATATCTGGGACTGGTTAGGAGAGGGAATTTATTTCTGGGAACAAAACCCGAAAAGAGCCTTGGAGTATTCTATTGAAAGTGCAACAAAAAAACAGTTTAATAAGGTTCCTATAAAAACGCCTTTTGTTTTAGGGGCCATAATTGAATTGGGCAATTGTTTAAATCTAATAGAACCAGAGTCCTTGACTATATTGAAAGAAGCGTATAAAGGACTTGAACAGATTTACAAGGAGGCCGGTAAACAAATGCCCAAAAATGAAGCAGATAACCGAAAATTAGATTCTGCAGTTTTTAAGCACCTTCATAAATCCAGAATAGACAATTCCAAACTAGGATATGAAACTATCAGGTGTGCATTACCTGAGGAAAGAGTTTAATTCATAAAGGAGGTTTTTTTTCCTCAATAATCCTTCCTGATATAGTCAATATACTCTTCCACAGCATGGCGGATGGCACTGGAATTGCCGAGATGGTTATTCACCAGTATTGAAAATTCGAGCAGGCGATTTTTAACTGTATACAAATACCCGCTGATGCACAATACGCCGGTCAGGGAGCCTGTCTTGGCGAATATATACCCGTTGTCATTCAGGTAATATCTTTTCAGGGTTCCTTCGCCACCGGTGGGCAGGATCTTTTTCATTCTCTCCATGCCGAATTCATTTTTGAATTTGCCGAGCAGCATCACAAAATCCCGTGGGCTGAATAAATTAAAGCGGCTCAATCCACGTCCGTCCGCCCAGGAAGGTTTCTGCGGAAGATCGGCCAGGTCCCTTTTCAGCAGGCTGTCGATGATCATTTCATCATTCATGACCCGCAATTCCTGGTCGCTCACCATGAGGAGGGTTTGTTCCGCAAAGAAATTGTCGCTCCGGTGCATCATCGGAATAAATATTGAATCTGCCGGCCTGGAATAGAGAATGGAAACAGAAGAAGAAAATGCGGGCGCCTGGTGGGCAGAGTAGACCTTCTTTCCCAGGGTATCCTTCAATAAGTCAACCGCTGCGGATAGTTTGTTAGTGATAAAAGGAACGTCCTGTTCCTTTAGGGGCTCGTTACCGGTACGGATCTCAAACACAGTGGAATCCATTGCCCTTTTTACAAGAAATATTTTCGTTGTTGAGTCGGGGTTGAAGTTCACTTTCCAGTTGATCTCCGGGGAAGAATATACCTGGGCCGTAGGTTCAAACGAAGGATTGGATGGCGTGGTTCCCTTGGTCTGGGTCCAGCGGATAAAGTTCCCGTAAACCGGGAGCAGGCTGCGTTCCACGGCGTAATCCTCGTTGTAATCGTCCCAGCCCCAGCCCGGTCCAAGCGCTTCTTCCTGCCAGGCCCGGTCTACAAAATAAATTTTCTTGCCGGTATTTTTGAGGAAGTCAAAGACGGGCTGATCCTTAAAATCAGGGTGCAGGAAGCTGGGATCGCCGCTTGGAAAAATAAAAAGCGCTGTATCATTACTGTTATAGCGGATACCAACCAGGGAATCCCCCAGATATTTCATTCCCGCATAAAGGGAAAACAGCTTGGTGTTGCTGGCCGGAACAAAATATTTATCATCCTGAAAGGCGGCAATTTCTTTTTTCAAAGAATCATCATAAACAAAAACGCCCACGTGCGCGGAATTTAGTGCGGGGTTGTGGAGTAGATTATCGAGAGCAAGTTGGTTGTTTTTCCGGCTTTGCGAGTAGGCGAAGTTGGTTATGAAGGTAAACAACAGGATTAAGCTTGCCGGAAAAATGGTAGATGGTATATAGTGGATGGTGGATGGAAGAACAGTTGATGGTTGATGGTTGATGGTTGATGGATTGCGCGAAATGAGGTAGGATGTCCTAAACATTTTTATTAAATAGAGTTTTATGATGGAAAATTTAATATGATATTGATTAGTGATGAAATTTACACCAAAGTCCATCCACCCTCCACCATATACCATCCACTCTCTTCACATCCGTTCCTGCGCTCTCAACCACCGTTCCGGAACCTCATTGCTGCTGGCGAGGAGGTAATCGTTATATGAACAGGCGATGTATTTCTGGTCGGGCAACTGCATCCACCAGCGGTTGGTTTTCTTACTTTGCAAAAAAGTGGTCTGCACTTCCGCAAATGCGGTATGGTATTCATTGAAATATTCTTTATCATTTAGCGTGGCTTCGCGCTGGCCCTTGCTCCTGCCATCGATCACATACCATATCATTTGGGCAATCTGCCTTGCGGTCAGATCCTGC
The DNA here is from genome assembly GCA_025449645.1 of Chitinophagaceae bacterium. GTDB lineage: Bacteria > Bacteroidota > Bacteroidia > Chitinophagales > Chitinophagaceae > Puia. The sequence goes on from JANWIY010000155.1 coordinate 3,612, forward strand.
TGGTCCCTTTCAGGAATAAAACCATAAATGCCGATGCTGTTGATATTCGGGCTGAGACCTGCAAAGCGCATCAGGGTACAGGCTTCTTCCCCTGTGAGTCCATTCGGAGATAAATGATTGGCTGGTGCAAAATGATGTGCAATGGCGGTGATATCGAAACTCAGCATATTGGAATTTCGCAACACGGGCTCCATCTCATCGATCCGTTCCTTCACCTTACCTACGCGGAAACAATCAAACCGGAGTTTGTCCATCGTCTCCAGCATATTCGGATGCACGAAATAACTCTGGAATGCAATATGATTATAATGATGAATATAATTGGGTTCGTCGGTGAGCATTTCCATCAGGAAATTTTCGGCCTTGAACGGAGCATCAATATTAATATCCACGAGGGCGTCGACGCAGGTGACTTCAATGAGTTTTTTCCGGCTGACATAACTCTGGTATTGCGCCATGCTCAGATCGTGTGAACCTCCAAGGATGATCACGGTTTTCCCCAGCGCGCTGAGTTCGGAAACGACAGTTCGCAAAGCCGCATAGCTATCGGTGAGATTGGCGCCCGTCCTGATATTTCCCACATCCACCAGCTGAAGATCGCTATGCCAGTGATATAGTTTGTAAAACTGCTGACGGATACAATCAGGGGCGCTGATATTATTTCTTGAACGCCGGGCTCCGCGCTCTTCTCTGCATCCGACCAGGATCAGGTCGGCCTGAAGGAGGTCAGGGAATTCCTCCTCATAAACACTGATCAGCTTGCCCACCTGCCCGTCCTTATATGGTTCGTCGTTGGATATCTCGCGGATATTAACCGGTTCGAGATAGTCCAGGATATGCAGACTATACAGCATCCACGCCAAGATTTGAAACAAACTTACACTTGTTTTTCCTTTTATCTTTGCGCCATGGAAGAATTACTGGAAAAATTGGAGACCTACCGCAGGGAGATCAGGGAAACTGAATTAACAAACCCCGATGCCGCGGAATCCTACCGGATCCGTTTCCTCGGAACCAAGGGCATCGTAAAAAATCTTTTCCATGAAATGAAAACCGTACCTGCCGAAAAGAAGAAGGAATTCGGACAAATCCTCAATGAATTCAAACTATTTGCTGAATCTAAATATGAAGAGGCCAAATCCATCAACCATCAACCATCAACCATCAACCAGATAGACTGGTCCCTCCCCGGCGATCCAATTCCTCTCGGCACCCGCCATCCTATCAGCCTTGTCAGGAATCGGATCGTGGAGATCTTCGGACGACTCGGGTTTTCTGTTGCGGAGGGACCGGAGATCGAAGACGACTGGCATAATTTTACAGGATTGAATATGCCTGCAGATCATCCTGCGCGGGACATGCAGGATACTTTTTATATCCATCAGAATCCCGACTGGCTCCTGCGAACACATACCAGCAGCGTTCAGGCAAGGGTGATGGAAAAGCAAAAACCGCCGATCCGTATTATCTGCCCGGGCCGCGTCTACCGCAACGAAACCGTCAGCGCGAGGGCTCATTGTTTTTTTCACCAGACGGAAGGATTATATATTGACGAAAATGTTTCTTTCGCTGATCTGAAGCAGACGCTTTATTTTTTTGTACAGGAGATGTTCGGCAAATCCGTGAAGCCCCGGTTTCGCCCTTCTTATTTTCCATTCACGGAGCCGAGTGCAGAAATGGATATCAACTGCCTGATCTGCGGCGGGGCAGGATGCAATGTTTGCAAACATACCGGCTGGGTCGAGATCCTGGGCAGTGGCATGGTGCATCCAAAAATGCTGCAGAATTTTCATATCGACCCGAATAAATATACGGGCTTTGCCTTTGGCATGGGCGTGGAAAGAATCTGCCAGCTCAAGTACCGGATTAATGATCTGCGGCTTTATTCGCAAAATGATTTGAGGTTTTTGCGGCAATTTGTGGCTGCGGATTAGTTTGGTTAATGGTATATGGTAGATAGTGGATGGACTTTGAGTGCGGCTCCAAAATAAAATTTACAATTCCATTATATTACCATTCCGGGGTAAATACATAACAATCATTGCCTCCCTTCAATAAACTATGGTACAAACAAAATCCATCTACCATCTACCATCTACCTTCAACGAATCTCACTCTACCATTTCAATTCTAGCAAGCCCCCTTCAACAATCCGAACTCCACCAATCACCAGTTTTCAGGCAGCATAAATTGTTATATGCCGAAAATCTTCATGAGATGGTGAATCGGAAGGCCGACGCATATATGGATCTTCTGTTTGAAGAAGGTACTGGAGGGATTGCAGAGAAGGATCCGGATAAGAATTATCCCCAATCATTCGTAGAGAAAGCCGGATCCGCCAATGAAAATGCGGGTAGGCCGGATTCTAAAAGAACTGATCAATTAGCCGGGCTCCTTCCCTCTCCCGTATTCATAAATTCTGTAATACATACGCTTTCGGAATCACATCCGGACTTGATCAGGATCAACGCATGGCCGGGATTTTTGGGATCATCTCTTCTGGAAGCTGCGGCCGGCGCGGATTCCGCTGTTAAGGCCAGACGCATTTTTGGGGGCCGGATCATGTTTGTCAGAGATGTTCCAGGATTCGTGAATCCAAGGATCATTTCGATGATCATTAATGAAGCTTTTTTTACACTCGGAGCCGGCACCAGCTCCCGCGAAGAAATAGATATTGCTATGAAACTCGGAACAGGATATCCGTTAGGCCCGTTTGAGTGGTCTGAAAAAATCGGGCCCCAAAGGGTTGCTTCGCTTTTGTCAGCGATGGGGGAGGATGGAAGTTTGGTTGATGGTTGATCGTTGATTGTTGATAGACTTGTGTGTAACATCGCCCAAAAATTGTGATGCTGGACTCTTAAGGTAGTGACGAACCTAACTAAAACATGTGACAGATGTCAGTTTCTCCCCGAAAGCTCCTCTTTGGGTCCTCTTTGGGTCCTCTTTGGGTCCCCGGAATCCGGGGTAGCAATGAGGAGCCATCGGGGTAAGAATGAGGACCCATCGGAGTAGCAATGAGGGCCAAAGTCCACCGACCTCCTTCGTTTTGCTTCGGGGTCGAAGGCATAAACCAATGGCAGATGGTTCCTCCTCTACTCAAGAAGCCTATGTTTAATGATTAAATTGCATCTGACATCCATCTACCATCCACCATCTACCATTCACCAATTTGATCCTCCAAATCAACAGCTTCTCCCCAACCGCTTCCATCGCCCTGGCAAGTGAAGGAATAGTTTTATCTACGGAAGAAAATGATCTTCCTCAGGATCACGCAAAGTGGTTGCATCCTGCGATTCAGCGGCTGATCGAAGCGGCGAAAATTAAGCCTGACCAGTTGCAGGCCGTTGCCGTGGTAGCCGGACCGGGTTCCTATACCGGTTTGCGTGTAGGCATGGCGGCCGCCAAGGGATTATGTTTTGCTCTGAAGATCCCGCTTATCGGAGTGAACAGCCTGTATTTAATGGCTGAGGCCATGGCCTCCCTGGCCATTGAAAAAAAAGCGCTTCTCTGCCCGATGATAGATGCCAGGCGTAAGGAGGTGTTTACTGCAGTTTATTCAGCGGAAATGAAAGAAATTCTGCCGCCGGCGGCTGTAATATTAGATAAAACATCATTTGAAAAGTATTTGCTTGGCAACCGGATGGTTTTCTCTGGTACAGGCGCTGCGAAATGGAAGGAGCTGGTCCATTCGAACAACGCGGAATTTTATCCGCAAAATGATGTTACAGAATCGTTTGCACGGATTTCCAACCAGTATTTCCTGGATAAGAGATGGTTGGATCTGGCGTATTGCGAGCCGGTTTATCTCAAAGAATTCTTCACTCATGCGAATAAATAGCTATATTACAAATTCTTTGGTTAGTACTCTTTTTAGCTGGCATTCATAACAATTTATTGAACCCTTAATGTGATACCGTCATGAGTGGTATAATCAGTAATTATTGGATGGTCGTCAACGCCCATGGGGGGGACGAGGCATCTGTAAAAGTTGACTTTATCAATCTCAAGAAAGCCGCCATGATCCTGCGGGCCTTGAATCATAAGCTGCGTCAGCAGATCGTTCGTGTGTTGGACGAGAACAAGAAACTCACGGTAACCGAACTGTATATTCACCTCCGCCTGGAGCAGTCCGTCGCTTCCCAGCACCTGGCCATTCTGCGTCGCGCAGGCATCGTAAAAACTGAACGCGACGGAAAATTCATTCATTATACAATTAATCCGGTGAGGATTGGGGATATTATGAAGACGGTGCAGTTGTTGATAGTTTGAGCATTTTGTATTGTTGTTGATGGTATATGGTGGATGGTAGATGGATCTCAGGTGTAAAATTCCCTCCTAAAGTCCATCCACCATCCACCATATACCATCAACGATTAAATGAGTAAATTTGCACCCAAACAATCCCTATGTTCATTCAACAACTCTACACCGGGTGTCTAAGCGAAGCCGCTTATTATATTGAGAGCGGTGGGGAAGCGGCCATCATTGATCCCCTGCGGGACATTGAGGACTACCTGCAGATGGCGAGGGATCGGAAAGCAACCATAAAATACATATTCGAGACTCATTTTCATGCAGATTTCGTGAGCGGACACCTGGATCTCGCCCAGGCTTCCGGGGCACCCATTATTTACGGTCCGCAGACCGAGACTTCTTTCCCCATTTATAAAGCAAAAGACGGCGAACAATTTAGACTTGGTGATCTGACCATCGAAGTGTTGCATACACCCGGGCATACTGTGGAGTCTTCCTGTTATTTGTTAAAGGATGCTAACGGGAAGGCACATGCGCTATTTACCGGGGACACGCTGTTTGTCGGCGATGTGGGAAGGCCTGATCTCAGCAGCGGCAACCTGGATAAGGAAGAACTCGCGGGCATGCTCTATGATTCCCTGGAACAAAAAATCAAGCCATTGCCGGACGACGTTATTATATATCCGGCTCATGGCCCGGGCAGCAGCTGCGGAAAGAATCTTGGACCGGATACCTATAGCACACTCGGAGAGGAAAGGCAAACGAATTACGCATTGAAACCACAGACAACAGAGGAGTTCGTGCGTGTTGTTACCGAAGGATTAATTACCGCTCCCCAGTATTTCAGCATCAACGCGCGAATCAACAAAGAAGGGTATGAAAGCCTGGACGGGGTAATGGAAAATGCCCTTCAGCCTTTGGCCCTCGACGCATTTAAGGACTTCATCAAAAACGACGATGCCATTATTCTCGATACCCGGAATTCCACCATGTTTACCGAAGGCTTTGTGCCCGGTTCCATCAGCATCGGCCTCGACGGACGGTTTGCCGAATGGGCGGGCTCCCTGCTTCCCTTTGATAAACCCATCGTACTGGTCACCGAGGCGGGTAAGGAAAAAGAAAGCGCCATTAGACTTGCCCGCGTTGGTTTCGACCAGATGACCGGTTATCTCGAAGGCGGTTTTGAAACCTGGAAAGCTGCCGGAGAAACGGTTGACCTCGTCATCAATGTTGAACCCGACGAAATGGCCCTGGATCTGCGTTTCGACCCGAAACTCAGGGTAGTGGACGTACGCAGAGAAACGGAATACGGTGATGGCCATCTTGCAGAAGCGAAAAATATTCCGCTCGAAACCCTCACCGATCCAGGCACCATGGCGGAGTTCAATGATACCGATAATATATACCTGCACTGCACCGGCGGCTACCGCAGCGTCATCGCCTGCTCACTCTTTAAACGGCAGGGCATTCATAATCTCCGAAATGTAAACGGCGGCTGGAATGGCATTCGTGAAATCCAGGGGGTTGAGGTGGTGAAGGAGAATAGCGTTTTGAACTAGGCGGTGATCGTATCTGTGTTCATACCAAGACATGTCACTAAAATCTCTCTTGCGCATTTTTTAATTCTGCCTTATGACAAGCATTCGGGTTGATTAATTAGGCAGAGCGCTTCTTTACAAAAATCCGAATATCACTAAGATTTCAATTTTCATATCAATATAGTGTGCGCACCTTGACTTTATTTTATTATTGAAGCCATATATTGTTTATTTTGAGTTTTATGATAGGAAGAAACAGGATTTACGGCCTTGATATTTTGAGGGCCCTGGCTATAGGCACGGTTATCTTCATGCATGGATTTCACTATATTAATTTCCCTTCGGTAATCTATGATTTTGTACCGGATGGGGTTTTGATTTTTTTTGTTTTAAGTGGCTTTCTGATCGGTGGGATACTCTTAAGAATAATTAATAAAGATTTTACATTTAAAAGTCTAAGAAATTTTTGGTTTAGAAGATGGTTTAGAACCCTCCCTGCTTATTTTTTTGTCCTTATTTTTTTGATTGGCTATGAAGCTGTAGCCCACACACCGAAAGCAATTTCCGGATTTCTGAAGTATTTCTTTTTTCTTCAAAATGTAACCAACGGTGAAGCTAAATTGTATGGAGAATCCTGGAGTTTAACAATTGAAGAATGGTTTTATTTGACTATACCACTTGCCTTATTCATTACAATAAAGCTATCTACAATAAGCAAGCGGAAGATTGTGTTATTCTGGATTTATTTCACAATCCTTGCTGTAAGTATTGTGCGCATATACAGGGCCCAATTCATTTATACTGTTGATGATTGGGATACTTTTTCCCGTCGGGCATTGATC
>JANWIY010000156.1 GCA_025449645.1 Chitinophagaceae bacterium
AGAAGATGCAGGTGTTCTGCGCCTGGTCTTCCTTCAGAATATCCGCCTGCACTGTTCCGCGAACCTGGGAAAGGGCTTTTGCTTTCAGGGTCGCATAAACATCTGCTGGCAACACCTCGTCTCCGCATACGCCTAACAACTTTAAGCCAAGGCCCTCATTTCCTTCCGGCAGTTTGTCCGATCCGGAATCCATATAAGCTGGCTTTTCAAACTGAGAAAATTTCTTTTGGATCCTGCGGTTGACTTCATCCCAGGTTCCCTTTTCCGAAATATATTTCTCGCATTCCTGGTCAATAGCCGCGTGCAGGAAAAAAGCAAGGATCATGGGGGCCGGGCCATTGATTGTCATGCTTACCGAGGTCTTCGGATCGCAGAGATCAAAGCCGCTGTATAATTTTTTTGCGTCGTCCACTGTGCAGATGCTCACTCCGCTATTCCCGACCTTCCCATAAATATCCGGCCGCCGGTCCGGATCCTCACCATAAAGCGTAACGGAATCGAAGGCGGTGCTCAGGCGTTTGAAAGCTTGGTCAGCCGATAAATAATGGAATCTTTTATTGGTTCTTTCCGGTCCGCCTTCGCCGGCAAACATGCGGGTGGGATCTTCCGTTTCGCGCCTCAATGGAAAAACACCGGCGGTAAAAGGAAAAGATCCCGGAACATTTTCCTGGGCCTGCCATCGGAGTATATCGCCCCAATCTTTAAAGGCCGGAAGCACCACTTTCGGAATCCTTGTTCCGGATAAAGTGGTTGTGAACAGCGACTGCCGGATCTGCTGATTCCTTACTCTATACTCGTAGTGGTCCTGCTTATAAGAATTTATCTTTGCCGGCCAGTTCCGGATAAGCTTTCTGCTTACAGGTGTAAGCTGCGCCTCATAATATGAAATCCTCTGACGGAGAAAGGCCTGGAGGCTCTCTGCATTTTCCGGAAGAGTTGAAATTGTTTGCTTACCATCCGGGACAGATATTTTATCATCCGGGAATTTTGTCCCGGCTTCAGCCAATGCACCATGTAATTGATATAAACTTGTGGCGATCCGCGATTGTTCCTTCACCAGATCATTATAATCACGGATGGCTTCGTGGATCTCGCTCAGGTACCTTATGCGCGCTGCGGGAATGATTGATTTTTCCGTATGCGTTTGCATGGTTGGCGGATGAATTTCTGAAGAGAAATGGGTTTCGCATTTTTCATCCAGCTTTTGAAGGAGTTGATTAAACATCAACTGCATGCCGGTATCATTAAACAAAGATGCGGTGGTGGCAAGCACCGGCAAATCGGAATCTTTGGCATTCCACAATGCGTGATTGCGTTTGTATTGCTTGCGGACTTCAATCAAGGCATCAGCGGCTCCCGGCTTATCTGATTTGTTTATCGCAATCAGGTCCGCATAGTCGAGCATATTGATCTTCTCCAACTGGCTGGCTGCGCCATATTCAGGTGTCATCACGTATATACTCAGATCGCAATAATCGAGTATGGAAGCATCGCTTTGTCCCGTACCTGCAGATTCCAGGATAATGAGATCAAAACCTGCCTCCCTGCAAATTTCGAGAGACTCGCGCACATAGGCGCTCAGTGCCACGTCCGCTTCCCTCGTCGCAAGCGAGCGCATATAGGCACGGGGCGAATGGATGCTGTTCATGCGGATGCGGTCTCCCAGCAATGCGCCCCCGGATTTTTTTTTGGAAGGGTCAACAGAAATGACAGCAATCGTTCTATCTGAAAATCCCTGAAGGAAACGGCGCAGGATCTCGTCAGTAACACTGCTTTTCCCCGCGCCACCGGTACCTGTGATTCCGATTACCGGAGCCGGAATAATTTTGGAAGAATGCGCACCGGCTGATACGAGGGCAATATCATTCTGCTGATTGCGGGCCTTTGCGGATTGGTGGCCTTTTTGGCGAACAGGAACTTCCATTGGCCCATCCTTATTATTTCCTGATTTTATTTCTGCAAATCCATTCTCAGCAAGGCTGATGGAGCGGGCAATACGGCGGATATCCTTATATTCTCCCAATGGTGGTTCTGTGTTCCAGTCTGCCCCGGTTTGCCAGAATGCGGTTGAATCCCCTGCTTCTCCGAATGCATTTGCAGTTTGCCGGATAACATCTTCGATCATTCCTTCAAGACCCATGGCACGGCCGTCATCGGGAGAATAAATGCGACTGATTCCATAGTCCTGAAGCTCATTTATCTCCGAGGGCAGGATTGTTCCTCCGCCGCCGCCGAATATCCGGATATACCCGCATCCGCTTTCATCCAAAAGATCCTTCAGGTATTTAAAGAATTCAATATGGCCGCCCTGGTAAGAAGTAACGGCAATGGCCTGTACGTCCTCTTCAATGGCCGCCTCTGCAATTTCCTGAACGCTCCGGTTATGCCCGAGGTGAATCACTTCCACGCCCTTGCTCTGAAAAATCCTCCGCATGATATTGATGGCAGCATCATGCCCGTCGAACAGAGAAGTTGCCGTTACGATCCTTATCTTTTGCGCGGAGGTGTCCATAAATCTACCACATGGCAGTAAGCAAATTTAGATTAAAGGCAACTATAACTGATTTGGGACAGGTGAGAATTTCAGAATTGAGCATTCTAATTTGAATTTTTAAATTTTGTTTCAAGCGCAATGGGGACTGTATCTATTAACTCAAGAGATTTAACCATATCCTTCGTAGTGGTCTTGTATTTAATAAAATGAGCAGTTTGCAAATGTGCCTTGTATGCGTCCTGACTGGCATAAATCTCAAATACAGTTACATGTGTAGGATTGTTCTTTTCATATACCGCATACAGCGTTAGAACTCCCGGTTCTACACGGACGGCTGTTTCGGCATGTTCTTTAAGTGCTGCCTTATAGTTCTCCAATTGAGCAGAATCAATTTGGAGTTTTGCTATCCGGACGACTAAACCGCTTTGTTGCCCCGAAACGCTTATAGATGAAAATACTGCCATTAAGCAAACTATTAAAAAATTCTTCATTTCTTCTTTTTAGGCTTAACTGGCTTGGGCGCGGTCGCTGGTTTACCCGGCGTAACCATCACTTTTATAACGTCTTCAAAACTGCCATTTATAGGCAGCTTGGAATCGAATTTATCTGCTCTTTTTTTCTTTACTTTTGTCATGATTACAAAGTTACAATGTTTTTGTACTTATCACTAAAGCAAAGAAAAAGCGGGCAAGCAAGTACGATGAAAAGCTGGCTATAAACGCCAGTTTTGAAGACGTTATAAAAGTGCCAGCTACGCCCTATAAACCTGGTCCTGCTCCAAAGCCTGTAAAGCCGCCTAAGAAGGTAAAAAAATGACCTTAAAGATTTTCTTCTCCCTTCTTCTTTGGAACATTGGTATTGCCATCTTAACCATTTTAGTTTGGGCTGGCGTGTTTTTCTTGTCACTAAACAGTTCAATATATGTAAACCCATTAATTGTAGCAGGCTTAGTATTAATGATTCAACTTTATATAAATTCTTGGATACTAGAAAGGCGATTAATATATGGTTTACTAAATATGATTTTTTGTCTTATTCAAATATTGGTCATTTGGTTCGTTGTATTATGGTATTTATTTAGAGGTATGTGAATAGATATTTCGCGTCAAATTCCCACTTGTCCCAACTAGTATTTCGTTGCCACAATTTTGATTGTACATGACTAAAACTATTGTCGAAACCCTGCTTTTTACGTCAGTAGCGACCAATGCTGCACTTTTGATATTTTTTGCAGGGGTGTTTCGAAGAATTATGAATGCTGTGGACGAAGCGACATTTAAAAATTTAACAGAATTGCTTATCCGTTATTCATCAAAATCTCCATTCATGATAATAATTCTGAATATTCCTCTAATAATAGCGATACCTTATTTCTATTTCTATGGATTCAGTAACTGGTGGATAACAGCTGGTATTACACTCTGGCTGGTAGCCGGAAGCATCTCCAAAATACTTAAGCTTCCCTTATACAAATCTATTTCCCTTCTCAAAAGCGATGATGTAGTTCAGTTAAAGGAGGTCCGCCAAAAGGTAAACAAGGGAAACCTGTTCCAGGCGATACTATGGTCGGCAGCAGTCATTCTGATGGTTTTCGGACTCCATTGAGAGAAAGATTGTTGAAGAAAAGAACAACTATATGGGCGTTGGGTAATTCGGGAAAATCATAAAATAATAGAAGGTATTTAATTTCTAGTTTGAATGATTTAGAATATTCCGTTTTATAATTCTCCCAACGTAAGCGCCAATAAAAGCAGGAACCAAGGCTAAAAAAGAACCGAAATTGTGAAATATCAAAATATTATACGCCGGTATCCAGATACCAATAGCCAATGCAATCAGCCATGTTTTTCCTGATGATAAAAAACCACAAAATAATGCCGCTGACAAAATCATCGCAACAGAAATTCCGGTATCGTCCCAATGCGGACGCGTATCAATATAGGCTATGCCGATTCCGAATATCAAAGCGATCAGGACGCAAAATAGTAATGGAAGCTTCATGAGCTGTTCAGGTAATAAAAGTTAAAGCGCTGAGCCACTATCCCGGCTTAATTCATGCTTCCAGGAATGACTATGGCGGCGCATGATCCCGAACCGGTTCTCTTTCTATTTCACCCTGGAGTTTTGAAAATAGGTTATTCAATAATTCATCTGGAAATGAGGTATTGGCAACAGGCTTCCGTTTGGGAGCTTCAACCGAATGCGCAGGTGAGATAAAATCATTGCAAAGCTGATAAAAGGTTTCTTCTTCTGTCTTACCCTCTTTGAGTAATTGCATTGCCATTCCCGTAAGCTTGCGGTAAAATCCATGCTCCTGCTTTGGCATGCGGTGATATATTGCCGAGCCGATTTTGGAAGCCCTGCCAAGCAGGCCTGCATAGTGCATGGTAAGCTCAAACGCAGGATCCTTCTTCACCCGCCTGCCCGTCAGGCTGCTGACGACACGCACAAAGTATCCCCCGGCCATCCTGTAACCAAGAAGGTCGCCTCGACGGCCGGTAAAGAAGTATGGTCCTGTCTGCCTGGGCATTTCTTCAATTTACTATTTGATTCTGGTAAATAAAAGGGGTATTTAATATTTTTCATCACCGCAAAACCAGAGGTACCGGTAATTGACACACCGGAAACACCTGATAAGACAGTATGATATAAGGGTGATATAAGCAAGTAAAGGCGCAGTTTAATAACATTTTATAGCCCTCCGAAATTGGCGTCTTCAAGCCAGACTAAAGAATAACGTTTGCTTTCTTTGCCCGCCTCGCAAAATATGAGGGTAAATTCCTTTATAATTTGTTTTTTATGCATAATCCAATTGCAGCTGCTAAAACTAAAAAATTCTGGATATCATTGTAAGTTTTCCCTGTCAAATATCTGGACTCTACAGACCAATCACAAACCGTTAGCCAGGCGGCGGTTATTCAAATCCCGCACCCATCAACTCTTTCCTTCATAGATTTGCCATATGAATAACTTGGACTATGACTGTTGATGCCGAAGTTCATTTCTGGAAATACGGAAAGAATGCAGGTTCGCCGATAATCAGGAACAATAAAATGTTTCATGAAGATTATCTCCCTGAGAAGATCTCACTGAATCTGCAACGCAACGAGGTGGACGCCTGCATTGCCGCCGCCGGTCCGAACGAAGTGGAAACCCGCTTTCTTTCTGAGCTGGCATTGACGCACCCTCTTATCCGTGGCGTGATCGGATGGATCGATTTACTGGATAAAAAAGCAAGTGAAAAGATTACCGGGCTTTCCTCTTATACAGCTATCAAAGGGTATAAATTGGATGCCGGCGGTGAAAATTATTCCCTGCTTCATCCTGTGATGCAGCAACTCGCCCAACACAATTATGTGCTGGATCTGAATATTTTTCCAAATATAAACAGCGCCCCGCTGAATGAATGGATAAGCTCCTTTCCGGATCAATCCTTCGTACTGGAACAATGCGGGAATCCGGACCCGAAACAGGCTCCTTCAACAGAATGGACAGCGCAAATCAGGCAGCTTGCAAAAAATAAAAACCTGTGCTGCAAAGTGTCCGGGCTGTTTACCCTGGCCAAATGGCAAAACTGGAGGCCGGCAGATTTTTATCCTTTCCTCGATATTCTTTTTGAATCTTTCGGACCGGGAAGGCTGCTTTATGCAAGCGACTGGCCATTTATCCTTCTTTCGGGTTCATATGTTCAATGGAAAAGCCTGCTCGGAAAATTCACCGAATACCTCAAAGCAGAAGAAAAAGAAAATTTCTTCGGGGAAAATGCGCGCCGCATCTATCATCTCTGAAATCCAATAATCACTAACTTGGTCAAATGAACATACGATTGCTTTCAGTAAAATTCTTTCTCACCGCCCTGGTGTTGGTTTTTTCCTTAACATCCATTCCTGCCCAAAGCGTCAACCCCTGGGTTATCACAGCTTCTTCGGTTGATCCTTCCCGTTATTACGGTGTAACGGTTGCCAATGGCATGATTGGAATCGTTTCTTCCCCCGAACCATTCCAGGTAAAGGATGTAGTTCTTGCCGGAGCATATGATCTTTACGGGCGCGGACGGGTAAGCAATTTCCTCCGCAGCTTTAATCTTTTGAATATGCGGTTTAGCGTGGATGGCCAGGACCTTACCGGAAAGGACATCTCAGAAATGGTGCAGTCCCTCGATATGCGGCACGCGAGTTTCACCAGTTCTTTCAACTACCTGGATAAAGCGACCATCAGCTATACTTATTATGCTTTGCGCCAGCTTCCATTTACCGTGCTCATGGATATTACGGTAACTGCAAAAAAAGACATCGAGATCACACCCGCAAGCGTGATGGCAGCACCGGACGCACTCCGCGATGTTGAAAATTATTTTAATGAGATCGATCGCCCGCATGTACTGATTTCCCTGCTGACTTCAACTGCAAAAAGCCCTACGGGGAAATTACTGATGTGCGCCTCAAATACCTTTTTGTTCAGTGAGCCACATGGGGAAGAACCGCGCGTAATTCATGAGATGTGGGACAATAACATGCACCTCATGAAATTTTATAAAAAGATCCGCGCAGGCGAAACGTACCGGTTCTCCATCGCAGGGTCTTCCATTACTTCTGCGCACCATGAAGATCCGCTCAACGAAGCAGAACGACTCACCATCTTCGCCAAACTGCAGGGCCGGGACCGCCTGATCCAATTTCATAACCAGGCCTGGGATGAATTATGGAAGAGCGATATCCTGATTGATGGCGATGACCAAACACAGCAGGATGTGCATAGCATGCTTTACCACCTGTATTCCTTTTCCCGGGAAGGCACGGCACTCAGCCTTTCTCCGATGGGATTGAGCGGACTTGGGTATAACGGTCATGTATTCTGGGATGCTGATCTCTGGATGTTTCCTGCCCTCCTCGTCCTTCACCCGGAAATTGCAAAGTCCATGGTCGAATACAGGTACGAGCGCCTGGAACCGGCAAAGAAAAACGCATTTTCTCACGGATATAAAGGAGCTATGTTCCCCTGGGAAAGTGCTGCCAGCGGCGTGGAAGAAACACCAGTTTGGGCACTGAGCGGACCCTTTGAACACCATATCACAGCCTGTGTGGGCCTTGCAGCCTGGCAATACTATTGTGTTTCACAGGATAAAGGATGGCTGAAAGAAAAAGGATGGCCGGTCATTTCCGCAACTGCAGATTTCTGGGCATCAAGGGTGGAAAGGAACGGGCCCGGGCATTATGATATTAAGAATGTGGTCGCTGCTGATGAATGGGCCGAGAACGTGGACAATGATGCATTTACCAATGCTGCCGCCAAAATGCTCCTGATCCATGCCAGCGAAGCGGCAAAAATATTGGGGATTGCGCCGGATCCCGACTGGATCAGGGTGGCTGATAATATTCCCATACTCCAGTTCGGCAACGGGGTGACTCAGGAATATGCCGGTTATGATGGCAAGGGTATTAAACAGGCCGATGTAAACCTGCTTGCTTACCCTCTTAAATTGATTACCAATAATATGCAGATCCGTAAGGACCTTCTTTATTATCAGTCGCGCGTACCCAATGCTGGAACGCCCGCCATGACGCAGGCCATTTTTGCCTTGTTATATGCCAGACTTGGCCAGCCGGATACAGCATTTCACTTTTTCCAGGAAGCCTACCAGCCTAATCTGAATCCCCCCTTCCGTGTGATCGCGGAAACAAAGGGCGGGACAAATCCTTATTTCGCAACCGGTGCGGGCGGGGTAATTCAAAGTCTGCTCATGGGCTTTGGGGGCCTGGATATCACCGATAAAGGGATCGTGCAGGTTCCGTCAAGGTTGCCTCCTAACTGGAAAAAACTCACCATTACAGGGGTCGGCACGGACAAGAAAAATTATAGGGTTCAATAAAAAAAGTACTAATTTAGCGCGAACCGTGAAGAGAATTGCTGCCATACTGCTTATAGGAGTACTCCTGTTCAATTGGATAGGCTATCAATTTTATTCGGCATTTATGGAACAGCGTGCGGACAATACGCTGATCGCCAGTCTTGATGAGAACAGCTACTCCGAGTCCGATCTCATTTCAATTAAAGTTCCTGCGGTTCATCTTTCTTCTTACGTAAACGACAAAGCATTTGAACGCGTAGACGGCAAAATAGAAATTGAAGGCGTACAATATAATTACGTAAAGCGCCGCTTCGTGAATGATTCCCTCGAATTGATGTGCATCCCCAATAAAAAAGCCACACAGCTCCAATCTGCAAAAGAAGAATTTTTCAAACTGGTGAACGATCTCCAGCGTCCGGGCCCGTCAAAAAAAGCTGATCAGCATACCACTTCATTTAAGTGTTTTAATGGAGAATATTATGCCGAACAGGATCAGTTTGCCGTACATGCGCAAACAACTGTTGCTCTCAAAACAGCCGATCATTATTTATTACTTATTCCTTCAGTCTCCCTCAGCAGGGCAGGTCAGCCTCCGGATGTAGCCTAGTACAGTTTCTTGTACTCTTTACCCCCCGGGTAAGCTATGCATCTGTTTACAAAAGACCGTTTTCATGTATGATTATCTGATTGCCGCTGCGCGAAAAGCAAAGGCAATATTAAACTTCGATTATTTTATGACCGTGTTCGCACCCAAGGCCGTACGGGAATCATATTTCATTAACCATTAACCGCATCCAGATTAGATTAAACCAAAACTTGTTAATTAACTGAAATGAAACACAAACAAATTCTCAAACCGCTCATTGCAATTTTTGCCGCTGTATTGATTGGGTCCCACGTCCAGGCGCAGCTGCCGGATGATGCCATTATGCTCGGGAAAAAACAATTGTGTACAGGATTCACCTACATGAATTCCCAATGGAAAGACTACTGGGAAGGTACCCTAAAAAGAACCAACCTGAACATGGGAACGGTAAGCACACAATCTGTTATGTTCATGAGTGTATACGGAATCAGCGATAAACTCAATGTACTCACCTCAGTCCCTTATGTTTGGACGCACGCAACGGCCGGCACCCTGAGTGGATTGGCAGGATTCCAGGATTTCGAACTTGACCTCAAATGGGAGGCCCTAACCAAAAAAATTGGGAAATCAACAGTTTCACTTTTCGCCGTAGGTGGTTTCAGCACCCCGATGAGCAAATATGAAGCTGACTTCCAGCCCATGTCTATCGGACTGGGCAGCACAAATATTTCTTATCGCATTACAGGTGACTATCAAAGGGGCATTTTCTTCGCCACCCTTTCCGGCGCTTATGTTTGGAGAAGCAATATAAAAATAGACAGGACCTCATATTATACAACTGAACTGCATAATACCAATGCAGTGCAAATGCCCAATGTGTTCAACGGCAATCTGAATGTTGGCATTCGGAAGAAAAATCTGGTTGCAGAAGCTGTGCTGATGAATATGACAACACTCGGCGGGTTTGATATCCGCAGGAACGATATGCCATTCGCCAGTAACAGGATGGTCAGCACAAGTATTGGCGCTCACGCCAAATATTTCATCCCGTTCGTGACCAATCTGGAAGTGGCCGGCGGTTATGATTATGTAATAAACGGCAGGGACATCCGATTGCCCAGGAGTCGCAACGTTGGCAAGTCGCAAACATTCACTGTAGGGATCTACTATATTCTGAGTTTTAAAAACAACAAAAATTAGCGGAATGAAAAAAATATTCAACTCTATTGCATGCGTTTCAGTGATTGCTTCGCTTGCCGTCGGCTGCAATAAGAGTATCAGTAATCGCACAGCCGGGTTACCGGCATTGACCACAGACAATAATGATCTTAATGCCGGAGGTTGGAAACCCGTGCTGCTTTCACGCCCAGACAGCTTTTCTGTGGCTGCTCCTGCGGCTACGAATTCTCCGGCCTACCTGGCCGACCTGAATGAGATTAAATCCTTACAGCAGAACATTTCAAAGGACCAGCAGAATTCCATTAAATACTGGGCCGCCGGAAGTACATTAAGATGGAATGAGATCATGCGTGGACTGGTTGCCAAATACAATCTTCCCACAGTTACAAATAGCAATGGCACGTATCCTGCACCCAGTTCCACTAACCCCCTTGCCTATCCCCTTTTTCCTTTTACCAATCCTCCTTATGCGGCAAGGGCCTACGCTTATGTAAGTGCTGCCCAATATGATGCCCTGATCGCATGCTGGTATTTTAAAACCAAATACAA
The DNA here is from genome assembly GCA_025449645.1 of Chitinophagaceae bacterium. Lineage (GTDB taxonomy): Bacteria > Bacteroidota > Bacteroidia > Chitinophagales > Chitinophagaceae > Puia. The sequence continues at coordinate 10,657 of JANWIY010000156.1, forward strand.
CCAGGCCGCCCCTTATAAGATCGATTCATCTGTGGGTGCAAAATTCATCAGCAAAACGGATCTTCCGTCTTATCCTTCTGAAGCCGCCGTGCTTGCGGGAGTAACTGCAGAAATGATGAAATTGCTTTTCCCTGACGAAATTGCAAATATCCAGCAAACTGCTATTCAGGCGGAGCAGGCAACCATCGCCAGTGGAGCAGCTACCAGGAGTGCCGTCGTTGCAGGAGAGGCATTGGGCAGGCAGGTGGCAGAACTTTTCATCGCCCGCGCAAGAGGAGACCATGCCGGCACCGCTGGAGGTACGCAAACAGACTGGACAAATTTTCAAACGATAGCGCTCAACCTGGGCCAAATTCCATGGTACAGCCTGGAAATCCCCCAGCGCCCTCCGATGCTGCCTCTTTTCTATAAGGTAAAGCCTTTCCTGTTTGATTCGGCAGCCATATCCAGTTTCCGCCCGGGTCCGCCGCCAACTACCAATAGTCCTGAATTAATGAAGGATGCTGACGAAGCCTATACCTACATTAAGAATCCCAGCCGTGATCAGATCGGTATTGTTGAGTTCTGGGCAGATGGGGTAGGAACCTATTCACCACCAGGCCATTGGAATGCAATAGCCGCAGATGATTTTGTGAAACAAAACTGGAGTGAGGTACGCATGGCGCGCAATTTTGCGCTGCTCAACATGGCCGAAATGGATGTAGCGATTGTATGCTGGGACATTAAATATTTCTATTTCAGTCCCCGGCCAACTCAAATGGAACCCAGGATCAAAACACTGACCGGTATACCTAATTTCCCTTCCTACGTATCAGGTCACTCCTGCTTCAGCGGAGCAGCTTCTGCATTTTTATCCTATCTGTTGCCCGAAAATGCGGCCAGGTATCAGGCCATGGCGGTGCAGGCTGGCATGTCGCGGCTTATCAGCGGGATCCACTACAGGATAGATGTCGAAACCGGATTAACAGTAGGGCAAAATGTGGGAAGCTATGCCGTTGCGCGCGCGCAGGCGGACGGTGCAAACTGAATTTTCATATGGTTTAAGCAATATAGACGCCTCGATTCTTCGCGGAGTCTTTTTTAAAAATGCAAAAACTAAAAACAATGAGGTCACTTACATCAGCACAGAAAATACACTATACGCTGCGAATCGCAACGGCATTTTGTTTTATCGGTCATGGCTGTTTTGGCATCATTACCAAAGCCATCTGGTGTAACTATTTCGCGGTATTCGGCATTGGTACCAGGCTGGCCTATCAGCTCATGCCCTGGCTTGGATCATTTGATATCCTGCTGGGCATAACGGTACTCGTTTTTCCCATCCGTGCAATTCCTGCCTGGCTTTGCGTTTGGGGATTAGTAACAGCCCTGTGCCGCCCTTTATCGGGGGAACCAATTGCCGAATTCATTGAACGCGCCGGAAATTTCGGTGTGCCCTTTACCCTGCTTATTCTTTCCGGAGGTTTAACAAAATCAAATCTTTTCCGTGCGATCGATCCTGACCATCCCGCAGACGATAAGACTATGAAGCTCGTATTTCTCTGTTTGAAAATCATAGTCTGCCTGCTACTCGCAGGTCATGGCTGGCTAAACCTGATGGATAAAAAGGGTTTGATAAGTCAGTATGCAACATTGGGTTTTCCCAATCCGCAGAAAACGGCCCTCCTGGTCGGACTGTTTGAATTGAGCGCAGCCATTTCTGTATTGATCCGTCCGCTGCGATCCCTGATTTTTATTTTTTTTATATGGAAAATGGGGACTGAACTTTTTTATCCGCACTACGAATTTTTTGAGTGGATCGAACGGGGCGGAAGCTATGGTGCCTTGCTGGCTTTGTGGTTTTGTACGGTTAACCCTAAAGGCTTTACACAGCACACTCAACGCGAAACGCTTAATTCAGATTCTGCCATAAACGTATTCCGCCTGACACTTCAGGCTATTCCAAATTCAACCCAAAAAGCTTTACATATTGTTCGTTCAATATTAAAATCTACGCCTCCGGCTTTTCGCATTCAGCATTCATCATCGCAATTATAATAATCAATAGTCATAAGCAATATAAATCCCCACGATTCTTCGTGGGGGTTATTTTCTTTTGGCGGGAGAAGATTTGTTATGGTTCATGGGTTCAACGCTTTCATAGTAAAATCCTATCTTTAAAATAAATAACCCCGATGAAACGCCTTTTGTTTCTGCCACTGCTGTTAGCGGTATTTTCCAGCTTTAGCCAGATCCTGCAGCCACCGGCACCGGATAAAATTTATGGCGACCTCTTCATCGAAGTGCAGATGCAGAAAATATTTCCGGACGGTAAAACATTTGTTGACTGCATCCCGAAAAGGAAACCTGCTGACATCATGTACGATTATGGCTTGCAGAAAGGGCCGAATTTTAATCTGAAAAAATTTGTGGAGGACAATTTTGAAATCCCACAGCCCGTTACCGCGAATTACAAATCAGATACTTCACAGGATGTAGTTACTCACATAAAAAACCTCTGGGCCGTGCTGAAGAGAAATCCGGACAAAGAAGTGGAGGGCAGCTCATTACTTCCTCTCCCTTACCCTTACATCGTTCCCGGGGGACGTTTTCGCGAAGTATACTACTGGGACTCTTATTTTACGATGCTGGGCCTCAAGGAAAGCGGGGAAGTGGATATGATCCAAAACATGATCCGCAATTTTGCCTACCTCATCGAGAATTACGGTCATATTCCAAATGGGAACAGAACCTATTACCTGGGCAGATCGCAACCGCCTTTTTTTTCCTGCATGGTTGAACTTCTCGCGGGAATAAAAGGAGACAGCATATACCAGACCTTTCTTCCGGACATGGAAAAGGAATATGCTTTCTGGATGGATGGAGCCGATAAGGTGAAACCCGGTCAGGCCTTCCGCCGGATCGTGAGATTAAAGGACGGCACTCTGCTGAACAGGTATTGGGACGATAGTGTCGTGCCCCGCCAGGAAAGTTACAGGGAAGATTTTCTTACTGCGGAAAAGTCAGGGCGGAACAAAGTAGAAATGTATGAAAACCTTCGCGCTTGTGCGGAAAGCGGCATGGACTTCAGCAGCAGATGGTTTGCCGACAACAAGAATATCACCAGCGTCCAAATAACAGATATGCTGCCTGTTGACCTGAATTGCCTTTTGTACCACCTCGAATGGACAATTGCAAAAGGCAGGATGATTAATGGTGATCTGGCGGGAGCTGCTATTTTCTCGAAGAAAGCAAAACTGCGCGGTGAGCAGATTGATAAATATTTCTGGAATAAGAAAATGTCCTTCTACACGGACTATAATTTTAAGACCGGAGTACAAAGGAACAATATTACGCCCGCAGGGCTTTATCCTTTCTGTTTCATCAAGGAACATCCTGATTATCTCAGTTTTCTCGGGAGGAAGGTGGCTGCTGTGCTGAAGGCAAAATTATTGAAGGATGGTGGCTTTGCGACTACAGAATATCCCACCGGCGAACAGTGGGATGCGCCAAATGGATGGGCTCCCCTGGAATGGATGATGATCTGGGGATTGGACCGCTGCGGACAAAAAAACCTTGCGGCAACAGCGGCTAAAAGATGGATTCGCCTGAATACCCGCGTGTATAAAAAAACAGGCAAGCTGATGGAAAAATATAATGTGGCAGATATTACCAGGGAAGCGGGCGGTGGGGAATATAGTGGACAGGATGGGTTCGGTTGGACGAATGGCGTATTGCTCAAATTGATCAGCATTTATGGTAAATCCAATTAATAAGAGAAATTTAACGGCAGCATGACCGATGAATATTTTATGTTGCAGGCCCTCAAGGAAGCCAAAAAAGCTTTTACAGAAGGTGAGGTTCCGGTGGGGGCAGTCATTACGGTTCAGGACCGGATCATCGCCCGCGGCCATAACCAGGTCGAGCGTTTAAAGGATCCTACCGCTCATGCGGAGATGATCGCTATGACTTCCGCCTTTAATTTTCTCGGCTCTAAATATTTACCTGACGCAACTGTTTACATAACTATTGAACCCTGCCTGATGTGTGCCGGAGCCATGTACTGGAGTAAACTTCAAAAAGTGGTATATGGTGGCCAGGATGAAAAAAATGGTTACAAAAAATATATTACCCCTGCTCCCGCTTTGGAACAACTGGGAGTCGGCCCCCCACCCTTTCATCCAAAAACAACTGTCATTTCCGGCGTGCTCAGTGCTGAATGCATCGGTTTGATGAAGGAGTTTTTTCGGGAAAGAAGAGCGGGGTAATGTGTTAATGTGAAAATGTGTAAATGGGAGGACAAATGTGGTAATGTGCTCATGTGAAAATTTGCTAATGATCGGCATTTCGATTTCCCACAAATAAAATTTGTTTCCACTGGCCTTTGCAATTTCACATTAGCACATCAGCACATTTTCACATGAGCACATTACCAC
>JANWIY010000157.1 GCA_025449645.1 Chitinophagaceae bacterium
CGGATGTTGCAATGAATGAACTAAGCGAACATGGCCCCCTTCCCATCGGCTTTAATAAAGATCTCAATTACACATTTGCCAATATGGATTTTCTTGAAAATTGCCTGGATTATTGTGTGGATCCCTCCGGAATCCTGGAAGCAAGATCCAAAAATTATGCACTCCGCCTCCTTGATCCGGAAAAAACAGATGAAAACAGAACATTCTGGCAGCTTGTCAACATAGCCTGCCCTTTATTGGTTATCCTCTTATGCGGATTTCTCTTTCAATTCTTCAGAAAGAAAAAATACAGCACCGGTTAATCTATGACTATTTAAATTTATCTAAGCATTGACTCATTCCCAACTTGCTTATCTGATATTTGGCATCGCACTGGTGCTTGCCCTCATATTTGACCTGGGATTGCTGAGCAAAAAAGGCACTGTAGTTACAATCAGGAAAGCATTCATGCAGACCGTTTTCTGGGTTGCATTGGCAATGGCCTTCTTTTTGTTTTTGTGGATTGATGAAGGCCGGCAAACCGCGCTTGAATATATCAGCGCTTATTTGATGGAATGGAGCCTCAGTATTGATAATATTTTTGTCTTTATTTTGATATTTACCTTTTTTGGCATCAGGGAAAAATTTTTTGGCCGCGTTCTGCTGACCGGAATCCTGCTTGCCATTTTTTTCCGGATCCTATTTATCACTGCCGGTATTGCATTGGTGCAAAGATTTAGCTGGCTGCTTTATATTTTCGGAGCCATACTGCTATATACGGGACTTAGCATGTTCTTTTCCGGGAAAAATCAGGGCAGCAACCTCGACGAAAATAAAGTCTACCGCTTTCTGAAGCGCTTTCTACCCCTGACTTCGGCGGATGGAGATGGCAGGCTCCGTATACGGGTTGGTGAAAAAAAATATTATACCGCTATATTTGTCGTAATCGTATTGCTGGCTACAACGGATATTGTCTTTGCGCTGGATTCCATTCCCGCTGTTTTCGGCATTACTCAAAACAGGATGGTGATCTATACATCCAATGTTTTTGCTGTGCTCGGTCTGCGATCCCTGTTTTTTCTTTTGCGTGGAGCTGTGGATAAATTCCGGTTCCTTCAACAGGGAATTGCCGCCGTGCTGGTGTTCATCGGTTTAAAGATGCTCAGTGAACTCATCCATATTAAGATTTCGGTGGGGATTTCACTGGTGGTGATCCTGATTTGTATTCTGACCTCTGTCCTGATCTCACTGGCATGGGACAAAAAAAATTCATCTTCCTAAATTTATAGTCATTGGGTTATTCCATCCGGCATATTGCTTCTATTGTTAGCGGATCTTTTCTGCAGTTTAAACAGGATGACCGGATTGAGCAATTGCTGACCGCCAGCCGGCGGCTGGTATTTCCGGAAACGTCCCTGTTCTTTGCACTCTATGGTCCGCGCAGGAACGGACATGAATTTATGCGCGATCTCTATAGCCGTGGCATGAGGAATTTTATCGTTTACCAAAAAATTGATCTTAAGGATTTTGAATCTGCAAATATCATTTTGGTGAATGATAGTCTTGCAGCCCTTCAGCAAGTGGCAGCCTTTCACCGCCGGCAATTTGATTATCCTGTTCTCGGCATTACCGGCAGCAATGGAAAAACCATCGTGAAGGAATGGCTGAACCAGTTGCTCGAAGACAAATACCATATTGTAAGGAGCCCGAGAAGTTATAATTCCCAGATCGGAGTGCCCCTTAGCGTATGGCAAATGAATGAAACGCATGAACTGGCCATCCTGGAAGCAGGAATTTCCAAACCCGGTGAAATGCAGGCACTCGCCGTGATGATCGACCCGGCAATAGGCATATTCACGAATATCGGCGGGGCTCATGATGAAGGATTTAAAAACACGGAATCAAAGATTTTTGAAAAACTATTGCTTTTCGAACGTGCATCGGTATTGATTTATCCTTCAGACGAAGAGACGCTGAACAACGCGATCCATTCCTGGCATAAAAAATATCCAGATCTGAAATTATTTTCCTATGGGAAGAAGGGTTCTGCCCTGCAGGTGCTTTCAAAGAAGAAAACGGCAGACAGCACAGAACTGATGCTTTCTTATGAAGGAAATCAATTCCCTGTGATCACCGGATTTGTACACGAAGCAGCCGTCGCAACTATGCTCACATGCATTGCCGTTCTTTTATACCTGGGTTTTCCGGCTGCGGACCTGCCCCAGCGGTTGAAAAGACTAAGCCCCGTTGCGATGCGCATGGAAATTCAGTCCGGCATCAATCACTGCGCTGTGATCAATGACAGTTACAGTGCGGATATCAATTCGTTGAAAATGGCATTGGATTTTTTATCCCTGCAGCAACAGCATCCAAGGCGCACCGTGATATTGTCGGACATACTTGAGAGCGGACGTGCACCGGAAAACCTATACCGGGAGGTCGCCCTATTATTGAAAAAATATAAAGTGGACCGGCTCATCGGGATTGGCGAACAAATTTTTGCTAACCGCAAACTCTTTACCCAGGCTGCTGCGAATGAACCCGAATACTATCCAACGACAGATGCCTTCCTTGCCTCATTTCAACAACACGCATTCCGGGACGAGACCATACTGCTGAAAGGCGCCCGCGTTTTTGGTTTCGAACGGATTGATCAGGTTCTATCCCTGCAGGTCCACGAAACCCAGTTGGAAGTCAACCTGGAAGCGATGGCGCATAACCTCAGGCAATATCAGCAATTGCTAAAGCCTTCCACAAGGGTCATGGCCATGGTAAAGGCTTTTTCCTATGGAGCCGGCGGATTTGAAATTGCAAGACTGCTTGAATTCCACAAGGTGGATTACCTGGCCGTTGCATATGCTGACGAAGGTGTTGCGCTACGCAACAGTGGAATTCGGTTGCCTATTCTCGTTATGAACACGGAAGCATCTGCCTTGGACGCGCTCCTGGAATACCAGCTGGAACCTGTATTGTATTCATTTAATATTCTGCGGGCAATGGATCATCGGCTGAAGCGCGACGCCGGCAGTTTGTTTCCCGTACATATTGAATTGGAAACAGGGATGAACCGCCTGGGATTTTCCGGAAAGGATATACCGGAGTTGCTGGATATGCTTACCCAATCATCTTTCCATGTTCAATCCGTTTTCAGCCACCTCGCTGCGAGTGAAGAACAGCAGCAGGATGCATTCACCCAACAGCAATTCCGCCAGTACCGGGCGATGGTTGAAATGCTGACCCAATTCCTGCCATATCCTTTCCTTAAACATATTTCCAATTCTGCAGCTGTAGTCAGGGATCCATCCATGCAACTGGATATGGTGAGGTTGGGCATTGGCCTTTATGGAATAGATCCGGCAAACTCAATGCTGCTTGATCTGAAAACCGTGGGCACGCTGAGAACAACGATCGCACAGATTAAATCCATCGCTACCGGCGAAACGATTGGTTATAACCGCCAGGGTGTGGCCGGGCATCCAATGAAGATTGCTACCGTTCGGCTCGGATATGCCGATGGTTATCCGCGAAGCCTGGGTAACGGAGCCGGGAAAATGTGGTATAAAGGGCAACTCGTTCCCACAATTGGCAGCCTCTGCATGGACATGAGCATGCTGGATATCACAGGCATCGCTGATGCAAAGGAAGGAGATGAACTGATTGTTTTCGGACCTGAACTTCCTGTGGAACAGCTGGCGCATTGGGCAGGCACCATTCCTTATGAGTTGCTGGCGGGTATTTCCCAGCGCGTAAAAAGAGTATATTTCGAATAGGCAGGCGCTTTAGCAAAGCTTAAAGAATCGTTCTTTTGGTAACTTATTATATTTGCGGCTCATTATGAATATGAAAGAAAGAAAAATCATTTTTATTGTATTGCTGATCATAGTAGCTGATCAGGTTCTGAAGATCTGGGTCAAAACGCATATGCCTTTAAGTCATACCTGGGAAGCGTATTACCGCTTGCCGGTTTCACCATATGAAAGTGGAATTCATGTACTGGGAAAAAAATTCCAGTTATTTTTTGTTGAGAATGAAGGCATGGCCTGGGGATGGAAATTCGGAGGAAACTTCGGAAAGATGGCCCTTACCCTTTTCCGGCTTGTGGCTGTAATTTTCGGAATATATTATATCCGTATGCTTATCAGGAAGAACTACAATAACGGATATATATTTTGCGCAGGGCTGATCTTTGCAGGGGCGCTGGGAAACCTGATAGATAGCATGTTCTATGGTCTCATCTTTGAAGAAAGCACTTATGACCATGTTGCCCGTTTATTCCCTGCGCATGGTTATGCCGGGTTTCTGCACGGACGTGTGGTGGATATGCTCTATTTCCCGCTTATAAAGACTCATTATCCACACTGGATGCCATTTGTCGGCGGAAGTGAATTTGAATTTTTCAGCCCCGTATTTAATATAGCTGATGCATCCATATCTGTCGGGGTAATTGCATTATTTCTTTTCCAGAAAAAGTTTGTAAAAAAACATCCTCCTGAAACGCTGAACGCCGAACGCGAAACACTGAATGCAGAACACATCGTGTTGAAGCCTGAGGGCGGATCATCCGAATAGGCCTTTTGTATATGGTAGATGGCTGATGGTTGATGGACAACCTTGATATTTGACTTCCCGAAGCGTATTCGACCTGATTAAATTAGGACAATATCTGGAAGTATTTCCTTAAATTATTAAATTCCCATATTGGGAAACTGCAGCCCACCATGTTCCATCTACCATCTACCACCAGCCTTTACCTCGTTCAAATACGTGACCCCAATAGTGCTTTTTCTATACCAATAACGGGTCGGATTTAGTATTTTTATTTGGTTGGAGGCCTCTACCACGGCCGTTTTCCCGAAAATCCGATACCGATGAAAAAGTGCCTTATGGTTCTTTCATGCCTTCTGTTATCTTATATCGGATACAGCCAGATCGTCTCCTTCAATGGAGAGTTTTTTAAGATAGATACGCTTTACCCCTTATTTGATGTTCCATCCCACAATAAAGGACTTAGTTACCCCTGGGAGGTCACTTATGGTCCGGACGATTCACTCTGGATAACTGAGGCTCACCGTTACCGCATTTGGAAAATTCATCCCGGTAACAAAGGGAACCGGGTATTGCTGGACCTGAACGGACTCACTACATTTAATTATTATAGTCCTCCTAACGGATACCCGGCGCCACAGGGCGGCTTGATGGGCCTGGCCCTTCATCCGCTATTACTACTCGGCAAGCCCTATGTGTATGTCGCGATGGTCTATGATGTCTATCCTACAACCGGAACACCTAACAACAGCGATTGTGCGGGCACGGGCACGATAACTGACAATCCCTGTTTTTACAAAACCAAGATCATCCGGTATACATACGATCTGGTCTCTCATTCGCTGGGATCACCGGTGAGTGTGATGGATGATCTTATGGGCAGCAACGACCATAATTCCGGGAGGCTGAAAGTAAGCCCGGTTCCCGAAAGCGACGGACAATACCATTTGTACTATACGATTGGGGATCAGGGTGCCGGCCAGTTTAACAATGGTTACCGCACAAATAATGCGCAGAATAAGGACGTATATGAAGGAAAGGTGCTGCGGTTGAATACCGAAGCCGATAGCGATGTGGATGATGGCGCATTCGACCAGTGGATTCCGAATGACAATCCCATTCAAAATTCAGTAAGCGGAAAAATAAATGCAGTTTATTCTTTTGGTCACCGTAATGCCCAGGGGCTTGTTTGGGCACACGTGGGTTCACAATATATTTTATACAATTCAGAACATGGAGACAAATCGGACGATGAGGTGAATGTGATTACCGCAGGTAGAAATTACGGCTGGCCCAAAGTAGCCGGCATGTGCGACGATAACTATAATGATACCGATGCCAATCCGAATAATGACATGCTCGCAAACCAGATCGTTCACAATGAACACAGTTTTTGTTCGGCCAACAATGTAGCTGAGCCGCTGTTTTCTTTTTTTAACGTGGACGGATCAGCTGTCCCTTCCAGCGGATCTTCCAATTATACCTGGCCGACGATCGCTCCTTCAAGTATTGATTATTATGATAAGGTCTATATTCCCGGCTGGAATAATTCCTTGCTGGTCACTTCGCTCAAACTGGGCATGTACCGCCTGAAACTCAAGGCTGACGGGAGTTCGGTGGACAGCTCCAGCACTGCGCAGATAACGGATACAATCCCCTACCTGCATGAGTACAGGGTGCGGGATCTGGCTATAGCGCCGACG
>JANWIY010000158.1 GCA_025449645.1 Chitinophagaceae bacterium
GTACCTGCCAACAAAGATTCATCTGCATTTGAGCAGGTTCCATCAGCGAAAACATTGATGACAAAAGCACGCCGTTGCCTTCCAGTTGTATTGGCATGAGAGCCGTGCACGAGCAAGGGATGGTGAAAACTTGCATATCCGGCCTTTAATGGAATAGGAACCGGATTGAACTGGGCTTTCTGCTTTTCGCTTAGCTTCGGCATGAGCCCTTCCATATCCCCTGCCAGGGAAGGTTTCTCCAGCAGTCCCCAACGATGACTTTTGGGCACATAATACAAACACCCGTTTTCCTCATCTGAATCATCAAGGCCGCACCAGCAGGTTAAATGCTGCATAGGCACACTTCTCACCCAGTAAGAGTAATCCTGATGCCATGCAACTACGCCTCCGTGCCGGGCGGGCTTGCAAAATAACTGGTCATGCCAGAAGCGGACTGCCCTGTTGCCCAGCAACTGGCTCGCGGCCATTAAGAACCTGGGATTCCATAAAATATCATGGAATGCGGGAGAAATCCGCCATGCTCCCAATGCATGGAAAAGCACTTTGCTTGGGTCCCCTGATTCATTGGTCGAAAATTCGTAAAACAAGGAATTACCCGGATGGTTCGGGTTCGCCAGCTCTTGCAATTCATCTTTAAGCAATCCGATCTGATATTCATCCAACATCTTTATTCCGGACACATAACCGAATTCTTCATAGTGATTGATCTGTTCTTCTGTAAGTTTGAACTGATCCCACTGCTCTTTTTCTGAGGGCCATTGGAAAATTTTACTCAGCATCCCGTGTTCTTTACTGAGGTCTCTTACCTGCATAATCTTTTTTATTTTATATAAAGAAAGCCAATCAGATAGTCAGAAGCTTTGTTGAAATTTTCTGAAACTCATAAATTATTCTCCATTTTAGCTTCGTGAATGAAAGTCCTATACGCCTGACATAGCATTGCTTTTAATTTCTTTTTTTACTTAGGAAATCAATAATTGCCGCCCTGTATTCCTCGTCCTTTTCCTTTAATTCTATCCAGTGTGCGGCCTCATTAACATTAAGAAATAATTCTGCAAAATTCTTTTCATCTTTACTTTCCATGAATATTTTATAATCCGCGGCAATCAAAGTCTGACTTGCGGTGCCCATGCTATCCTTATTATAGATATCGCCCAGACTTATGCAATCAAAAGTAAGAGAGTCTATGAAAATCCTTGCAGAATCCGGCTTTTGTTTGTAAAGCTGTTGAAGAATAATCAGGAAATTATTACTCGCCTGTCCGGTGCTTTCAATTCGCCCGGGAGCATAGCCCTTTTTCGGGACATATAGGGTGAAGCCAATATTTTTTTGATCATAATTTGATTGAATGGTGAATGCCCGGCTCTTGGCAAGATCCCGGACACCCGTAAATGATAGCCTCAGGTCTGCGCCCGACCCGGAGGAATGCCCCTGATTAATGATCATTGCTTCTCCTGTAAGTTTATTCGTATCCCGGTGATCTGAGACCGGGGCCTTGTTGGGGGAAGGATTGTTCGAGCACGCCAAAAGACTAAAAAATCCGAATAATGCAACTATCTTATACATATCTATGGTATACGGCCTTACACCACTTGTTTTGGGAATCCTGATCCAGGGCATACAGCCGTTATTTTTTCAGTGAATCGATTGTACCATCATTTAAATATGCAAAATACAATTTCCAACCCTCAGAATTCCATCAGCCGGAGACGGGAATCTACTTTCGTTAAATGTAACAAAGTTGATGACAGGAACCAATTTCTCATTCAACCCTCATCCAAACAAAGACCTTTCCTGGACACTTCGCTTATTCGCTGTAGTCCTTTAGAGAAATAAAAAAGATGATTTCTTATCATTACTCATTCTTGAAGATGCTGAAGTATTTTATCCACGGACCAATTTCTTCGCCGTACTGTTTAGCCATGACCCTGGATATCTGACACAAATGAGCAAGATCGTGGACCACCCATGTGGCAAGCAGTTGTTGAAGGGTTACTTCACCAAATTCCGGATGTATCCCCTTTTTTTTCAGAATTCCTTCGCTGAAATTATGGGATTTCAAAATTTTGAGATTCCCAATCCTCAGTGCTTTGAATTCATGGAGAAGCTGCTTCAAAGATTTACCTCTGCTTTCTTCAAATTGAGCCACTCGGTCAAAGGGTTCAAATCTCTTATTTTCTTTCTCATCTAAGATGATCATCATTCTTGGAATCCAATCCGTCTTTTCACCGTGAATAAGATGACCAATCACATCATAAGGCGACCATGTATTTTCTCCTTCATTATTTGAAATCCAATTATCATTCAGGCCGGCTAATAATTTTTCGAGTACCTGCGGGGTTCTTTCCAAAATTTCGAAAGACTCGTCCATATTGAATACCATGGAAGATATTTTAAATCCTTATCCTGCAAATTTAGATGTAAATGGGATGGCTAAACATGCGTATCTCTGGATAGTGCAACCCGTTCATTGGCTTCAGGTTCATTATTTTTGCAAAAACCTCTTTATGTCAAGAATTTTCATCACCGGTTCTTCCGATGGCCTGGGACAGATGGCTGCGCGTCTGCTATTGGCTCAGGGCCACGAGGTTGTGCTTCATGGTCGCAATAAATCCAGGACTGCAGATGCCCTGGCTTCTGTTCCCGGCGCGGAAACTGCGGTCACCGGTGACCTTTCAAGCATCGCGGAGACTGTTCATCTTGCTGAACAGGTGAATGATCTTGGCCTTTTCGATGCTGTTATTCACAATGCCGGCGTCGGAGATAAAGAACGCCGACGCATAGAAACTGCTGATGGCCTGTCCCATGTTTTTGCAATAAATAGCCTGGCACCTTATATCCTTACCTGCCTGATCAACCGGCCAAAGCGTCTGATCTATCTCAGCTCGGGCCTTCACGGCAGAGGGAGTGCGGATATGAAAGATCTCATTTGGAAAGAGAAAAAATGGAATGGCCTGCAGGCTTATTCAGATTCAAAACTGCAGGACGTGATCCTGGCCTTTGCTTTTGCAAGAAAATGGCCGGATCTATTTTCGAATGCCGTGGACCCTGGCTGGGTGGCAACAAAAATGGGAGGGAGCAGTGCGCCCGACAGCCTGGAAGAAGGTTCATTGACCCAGGCCTGGCTGGCCTCCGGCAATGATCCGAAGGCAATGGTTACAGGGAAGTATTTTTATCATCAGAAGTCAAAGCACTGCCACCCGGCGGCCGCCGATACGGTAGTGCAGGAAAGATTCCTGGCTGAATGCGCAAGGATTTCAGGGATAACACTTCCTCTTTCGTAAATTCATTTATTATATTATCCCAAATTTTTGCCAATATGAAAAATATTTTACCCGCTATTGCATTTTGCCAGATCATTTTCATGACCAGTTGTAATACCCAAAATAAGGAGCCAGAAAATAAAACTGATTCTGTCGGTAAAATTGAAATATATGATAACGCGGCCGCTGGGCTCATAGATACAAATGCGACCATCGAAATTCTCGGCAGGCATTATACATGGTCCGAAGGCCCCGTTTGGATCGCTGATAAAAAGATGCTGCTGTTTTCCGATGTTCGGCAAAATAAAATATACAAGTGGACCATGGGGGACACGCCTGTTGTATTTCTTACGCCTTCCGGTTATACTGACACCGCTTATCGTAACGGCGAAAATGGTTCAAACGGCCTCGCACTTGATAAAAATGGAAAATTATTGCTCTGTCAATCTGGCAACAGGCAGGTTGCCAGGTTGGATGCATCGCTGGATTCCCCCAAGCCCAAATTCATCATTCTTGCACGCAATTATATGGGTAAGAAATTTAATAGTCCGAACGATCTGATAGCCGACAGTAAAAACAATATTTACTTCACGGATCCCATCTATGGGTTGCCAAAAGGAGCGGATGATCCTACAAGGGAGTTAAAATTTGAGGGGGTTTATAAAATTAGCACCGATGGCAAGGTTTCACTACTGATTGATTCTATTTCCCGGCCAAATGGAATCGCCCTCTCTCTGGACGAGAAGATTTTATATGTCGGCAGCAGCGACGATAAACATACGGGCTGGTTCGCCTTTCATCTTGATGGAAACGGTAATATCCAAAGCGGCGGGATTTTGCTTGATGGGGCTAAGCTGAAGGAAAATGCAACCGTGAAGCAGGGAGCCGACGGGTTTAAGATAGACAAGAATGGAAATATCTTCGGCGCAGGCCCGGACGGCATCAATATTATTTCTCCCGCAGGAAAGCTGTTGGGATTGATAAGAATCTATAACCGCCCCGTTTCAAATTGTGCTTTCAACGAAACAAAAGATGTATTGTACATTACGGCTGATGACGAGGTTCTTAGGGTAAAGTTGCACTAAAAATTTAATGAAGCTATAAACCAAAGAGATTTTATTGAAGGCGCAGGATGCCTGACCGCCTTTTACTGAACATAAATTGAACTGGCAAATCCTCTTGAAGACAAAATCGTTTCTACATCATTTATCCAGTAGACAGCACCAGAAGTGGAAGTCCAGCCAGTAGCATATACGTCCTGCCCATCTACGAAAATTGATGTCATATATCCCGACCCAGCCCCATTTAAAGGTAAATCATGTTCAACACCATTTTTCCAATATGCGGGAGCATTACTTCCGCCATTAGCAGGCACAATTAGAATTGCTGAAGCATATACATCATTTCCAGATACGAAAATGGAGTTTACACTCGATACAAACGAACCACTGATTGTAGACTGCAAACTTGTAGCAACACCATTTTTCCAATAAACAGCCGTATTGTCAATGCTGCTCCCGCCTACATATACATCATTCCCTGAAACATAAATGCATAAAGCAAATGGATCTGAACCTGAATTGGATGTTGGAAAATAACCCTTTGAAAGAACATTTAGGACACCGTTTTTCCAGATGACTGCATCTCCGACACTATCGGATCCTGCAACATAAATATCATTTCCCGAGGCAAAAGTTGAACTGACGAATCCGAAACCCTCACCCATTAATGTTATCATTGAGCCATTTTGCCAATAATTTGAATTTGCGTAATATATATTATTCTTTGCGACAGCAATAGAGCTGCTTTCTATTATATGCGCAAAATCAGATACATCATTTTGAATTCCATTCTTCCAATAAACATATTTTCCACTCGGGCCACCAGGACTAAGTGATTCTGATACTCCGCTTGTCCCTGCAACATATATATCATTCCCGTATAGAATGACCTGGCTTGCTGAACCCCTGGCAGATGAAAGAATACCCGCATTTCCATTTTTCCATAAAACCGGATTGGTTCCATTGTTACCTGCAATATAAATGTTCGGACCCGGGCTTGTAGTGACTGTGTTTTTAGTACAGGAAGCCAACAGAAAAATGAAACATACAAAAGTTAAAGGAGTGCGGTTATGTGAAGAGGAGTTCATAACAAAAGAAAGATATTCCTGTATTAAGTTAAGGAAATTATTCGAATAGATCCTTAATTGTTTCAAATCTTTTCGTTAGCCGGATTTACATAGTTTTGCATCCGACTCCGCTAAACTATTATTATTTTTATAAGACCGTATGAATATCAGGTATCAATTAATGCTAAACTGCTGATATGAAGAAGTTTCTGTTTTTAGCAATTGTTTGTTCTACTTTATTGCTTACTGCTTTTATCACGGGCCCCGACAAAGATCACAAGACTTTGGAGATTGGCGCCCAGGCTCCTGATTTCAATCTTATCGGTGTTGATGGAAAGATGTATACCCTGGCATCTTTTAGAAGCGCAGAGATTCTCGTTGTTGTTTTTACCTGTAATCATTGTCCGACCGCACAGGCCTATGAAGACCGTATCATCAAACTGACCTCCGATTATGCAAATAAAAACGTGGCGGTTGTAGCCATTATGCCGAATGACCCTTCATGCCTCCGTCTGGATGAACTTGATTTTTCGGACCTGGGGGATTCATATGCGGAAATGAAGATAAGGGCGAAAGAAAAGAAATTCAACTTTCCTTATTTATATGATGGGAAGACTGAGGCTGCGTCCAATGCCTATGGACCGGTTGCCACGCCACACGTTTTTGTGTTTGATAAAGAACGAAAATTACGCTATGAAGGAAGGGTGGATGATATGGAAAACCCCTTCAAAACCCCGCAGCACACAGATACCCGGAATGCAATTGAAGCATTATTGAATAGTCGCGAAGTGCCCGTAAAAACGACCAAGGTTTTTGGCTGTTCTATTAAATGGTCGGATAAAAAGGAACTTGTCGAACAGTTTCGTGAAGCCTGGGCAAAGGAACCTGTGCATTTGGAAATGATTGATGAGGACAGTATAAAATCTATGATGAAGAACTCTTCTGGTAAATTGCGGTTAATTAATATCTGGTCCGCCGCATCCGCTCCTTCTGAACAGGAATTTCCTGAATTCGTTTCCATTAACAGGATGTACAGGGACCGTGATTTTGAATTTATCAGTATCAGCGCCGATGAGCCGGCCAATAAGCCCAGGGTGCTTAAATTCCTGCAAATGCAGCAGGCATCTAATTCCAACTATCTGTCTAATGTAAATGGCAAAAAGAAACTTGCTAAGGCTATAGATCCTTCCTGGCATGGTGACCTGCCTTATACAGTCCTGGTTGAACCGGGAGGAAATATTTTATATGCTCACCATGGGCCTATCGATCCCGCGAAATTAAAAACGACAATTGTAAATAATCATTTAATTGGAAGGTTTCCATAAAGGCCTTGAATCGAATATCTGATTTTATCCTAAATGCCCAACGAATCGCGCTGTCGTTCCTGCCTTCATCCCATCCCGGGTAGCTCCTTGTATCAGCTCTGTCAGGTGCGGAATTGTTCTTAAGAATTAA
>JANWIY010000159.1 GCA_025449645.1 Chitinophagaceae bacterium
AATATCAACCTTGATAATGCGCATATGGAAAGCCGGGAAGATGGAATGAATCAGGTAAGAGAACAGGTTTCCACTTCTCGCATATCCATCAACATGGGTAAATTCGGTATGGCTGATTTTTTTGATCAGAATGCAGCGAGCCACGATCCCCGGTCGGATTTCATGAACTGGGCCCTGATGAATAATGGGGCTTATGACTATGCGGCCAATACACGTGGTTATACCTATGGTTTGGTGGTTGAGTATTACCGTCCGGGTTGGGCCCTGAGGGCAGCCACTGCGCTTCTTCCAGTTTATTCCAATGGCCCCACCCTGAATTTTAATTATTCAAAAACGAATGAAGAAACCATTGAACTGGAAAAAGACTATTCCCTTCAGCAGCATCCTGGTTCGGCACGTCTTCTTTTTTATTACAATACGTCCAGGGCGCCCGCTTACAGAACGGCGATCAATGATTTTCTGAATGGAACTGATACCTCTCTTGATGCAATTTATGGTAAAGCGTATGGTGGAAAGAAGTTTGGGGTGGGAATAAATGCAGATCAGGCATTCAGCGATCGTCTCAGGGCTTTTTTCCGCGCAGGCTGGAATGACGGAAAAACAGCTACGTGGGCATTTGCGGAGATTGACAACACCGCAAGCGCCGGTATTCGGTACTACGGCATTGGGAAAAACAGAACATCAGATAATATCGGCGTTTCAATACTTTCCAACGGAATTTCAAAAGATCACCGGGATTTCCTGAATGTTGGGGGCTATGGGTTCATGATCGGGGATGGGAAATTGCCAAACTATGAAAGGGAAAATATTGCGGAAATTTTTTATCAGGTTAAGCTTTTTAAAGCTCTTTATGCAACGGCCGATTATCAATTTGTTTTGCATCCGGCGTATAATGCTGACCGCGGCCCGGTACATGTCTTTTCGGCACGCGTGCACATTAATTTTTAAAGATTTCCTTGCTTCATTTCCCCCACCGCATATTCACAGGCCCTGGCTGTAAGCGCCATATAGGTAAGGGAAGGGTTTTGCCAGGCAGATGAGGTCATACAACTCCCATCGGTAACAAATAAATTTTTCACAGCATGAACCTGGTTAAAACCATTGAGTACCGAACTGGCAGGATCCCGGCCCATGCGCAGCGTGCCCATTTCATGTACGGCAGTACCTCCCGGCTGATCATAATTAAATCCCTGAATATCGTGAAATCCTGCTTTTTCAAGCATATCGACTGAAGTTTGTTCTACATCTTTTTTCATAGCAGTTTCGTTGTGGCCGTATTTGAATTGAACGTGAACGATGGGCAATCCCCAGGCATCTTTTTTTGAATTGTCAAGACTTATCCCATTCTTATAATACGGTAGCGTTTCGCCCCAGCCTCCGAGCCAGATAGTCCATGGACCTGGCTTTAAAAGCTTCTCCTTAAAATCCCTGCCGAAACCCTGCATTTCTATTCCGAGGTTATGCCAATCCTTTCGGGATCCGCTGCCCTGAACGCCCCATCCACGAACATAATCTGAACGCTGAGTATCCGCACTGATATTCCGGAACCTTGGCATATAGATTCCTGCCGGTTTTCTTCCATAATAATATTTATCCTCCATGCCCGCAAAGTCAGCATAGGCGCCCCCTCCGGTAAAATGATCCATTAAGTTCCGCCCGACCTGCCTGCTATCATTTCCCAAACCTTCCGGGAACCGTGCAGATTTGGATTGCAGTAAAATGGCGGCGGATGCAATCGTGGATGCATTCAGAAATAAGATCCTGGAAAAATATTCGGTGATTTGTTTTGTATGTGCATCCATAACGCGAACGCCGGTGGCTCGCTTTTTCCGGTCGTCATATAAAATTTCGATCACGATAGCGTCAAAAACCACTGAGAGATTTCCTGTAGCGGCAGCTGCCGGCAATGTTGCCGCATTGCTGCTGAAATATCCGCTGAACGGGCATCCCCTCGAGCAAAGATTCCTGAACTGGCAGGGGCCCCTGCCCTTCCATCCTTTGGATAAATTGGCAACACGGGCCGGGGTGACGACGCGCTCTTTATAGTTTGAATGAACGCTTGAGGCAAAATGGTCCTCAATACAATTCATTTCAATAGGCGGAAGGAATTTTCCATCAGGAAGATGAGACAATCCTTCCGCTCTTCCGCTGATGCCGGCAAACTCTTCCACATAATCATACCAGGGTTCAATATCCTTATAGCGGATTGGCCAGTCAACTCCATGGCCGTCTTTTACATTGGCTTCAAAATCCAGATCGCTCAGACGGTAACATTGCCTGCCCCAGGTCAGAGATCTCCCCCCTACCTGGTAACCGAGAACCCAGTGAAATGGATCATCCTGGATATAGGGATGGTCAACATCTTTCACAAAGAAGGCTTCGTCTCCTGGTCCGTAATTTAGGGAAGCCACCGGGTTTTCCTGATCATCCTTAAATGTATTATTGAGTCCGTGGGGAAACTGCCAGGGTGCTAAGAAGGCAGTGGAATAGTCCTTAATATGGATTACATTTTTTCCCCTTTCAATGACCAGGGTATTCAATCCTTTTTCACAGAGTTCCTTTGCGGCCCAGCCGCCGCTGATGCCTGAACCGATCACGATGGCATCGAAGCTATGCTGTACGAGACCATTAATATTTACATAAACCTGTTTTGGATCGCCCATTTTTTTTATTTGGTTGCCCAGGCTTTCTGCATGGGCGCCAGCGGAATACATGCCTGATAACTTCCGGGCACCGCAATATAGGTCAGTCCCTGTGTTGCTCCTTTTTCAGAAATGCAGTAACACTCCACGGTATACCACTTCAGGGTTTCAAAAAAAGGACGGCCTAAATATTTATTTTTTGCCTTGGCCACCAGCCTGTTTACTGGTCTTGATTCTTCCTCAAAATAATGGAGGATTTCCTCTTTTTCATTTGCCGTACACTGTGTAAAATCCCGTTGATAACGCGAACGCGTATGCGATTCCAGGTCCCGGAGCCCGTCAATGAACCGGTTAAGCGTTTTGGGTTCGGTGCATTCAGCCAGGATGGGAACCATGAAGTCAACTGCACCAGCTTCTTTTGCTCCCGGTATCTGGGTCACCGGAATGATCGTTTCTGCGAGATCGGCCAGCAGTTCTTTTTTTGCCAGCAGATAAGGGATGTCCGGCTTTTTGGCCAGCTCATACCACTCGTAACTGCCAAAACCAAGAACAACTGCTCCGCCGGCAGCGAGTATCCTGCCAATGGCTTTACGTCTTTTCATAGATTAACACAGCCATGGTATGTAAATTTTATCATGACGATTTTTATTTACTGGGCGCCGGATTTATCAACGGCAAGAACTGTTTTTGCGCCCAGTTCGCGGGCGACCCTCATTACGGCAACGACATCATCAATAGGAACAGATTTGTCTGCATTGATCACTATGGATGGCTGATCCCTTTCTTTGGCTAAAAACGGAGCAAGCCGGGCCTTGAGATCCGCGACAGAAACCTTAGTCGTACCAACATAAAACTGTTTGTTCGCATCAATTGAAACCACGACCGTTTGTTTGGATTTGGTATCGCTTTTGGACTTAGGCTGGGAAAGCTTCACAACATTAGGGTTCGCCATCGTGGAAACAATCAGGAAGAACAACAGCAGGATGAAAAGGATATCATTCAGCGGTCCCGTGTGCACCTCACCCTCTTCCCTGTGTTTATTGCGTAGGTTCATTTGCTAAATTTGTAAACATGTAAATGAGCTGATACCAATGTGTTAATGTGGAAATGTGCTAATGTGTAAATAAAAATACAGAGTAGAATTTAGATCGTGTCTTTAATTTTCACATTAGCACATTTCCACATTAGCCAAATTACCTCGTCGGTTCCTGCAAAATATCTATAAAATCAGCGCTTGCCACTTCCATCCGATTGGTTGTTTTATCTATCCTCGACGTCAGGTACCGGTATCCAATATAGGCGATGATACCAATGATCAGCCCTCCGGCTGAGGAAATCATTTTCACATAGATGCCGCCCGCAATATTGGAAATACTGTATTCGCCTGTGGACGCAATATTGTAGAACAATTCAAACATCCCGATAATGGTTCCTAAAAAACCGAACAACGGGGCTATATATCCGATGACCGACAGTACGGAAACGTTTTTTTCCATTTTATAGAGCTCCAGTTTACCTACGTTTTCCATGCTTTTTTCAATGGCGTCAATGGGCTTGCCGATCCGCTGGATGCCTTTGTCGATCATCCTGGCCACGGCATTATTTGTATTTTTGGCCAGACTCCTCGCAGCCATCACATTGCTGTTCACAATATGATCGCGGATGATGTTCATGAAATTTTCGTCCATTTTGGACGCTTTATTGATGGCGATGACCCGCTCTATAAACACAAAAATGGCAATCATCAGCAGGATGGCCAGCGGTATCATGAGAGGTCCCCCTTTCTCAAATATATCCCAGAGGGTTTGCTTGTCTGATGTGATAAGCACGCCTGCGCGGGCCAGACTGTCTTTAATCTTCGCTGAATCAATGATAACCTGAAGAAAGAATAAATTCATTCCATGCTGGTTTTAGTGCGGTAAAAGTAAAACTTTCAGCCTATAACGGTCCGGGCCAGCATCTATTTTTTAACAAAATGCTAAATCCTTTGGATCCTCCATCCGGCCGCTCTTCCCGGGTGAATGTACTTCATTTTGGAGACTGGGGCTGAAAACAAAGGCTGACTGATTATGTTATAACTTTGAAAATAATGAATCAAGCATTGGATATCCTGGTCGTCGGTGGTGGCCCCATCGGATTGGCCTGCGGACTTGAAGCAAAGAAGGCGGGGCTGAGTTACCTGATTCTGGAAAAAGGCGTGCTGGTGAATTCCTTATATTACGACCCGGCAAACATGACTTTTTTCTCCACCTCCGAACGGATTGAAATCGGGGAAGTTCCTTTTGTAAGCAATAATGTGAAACCGACCCGCGCAGAAGCGCTGGAATATTACCGCCGTATTGCCGTCTCCAACCACCTGAATATACATCTGCAGGAACCGGTTGAAAAAGTGACTCTACAGGCTGATCACTACGATGTGCATACGAAAAGCGCTATATACGAGGCAAAAAATATCATCATTGCTACAGGTTTTTACGATATTCCCAACCTGATGCATATTCCAGGCGAGGATCTTCCTAAACTGACCCATTATTATAAGGAACCGCATTATTATGCGATGCAAAAAGTGATCGTTGTCGGCGCGAACAATTCCGCTGTGGATGCGGCATTGGAAACCTGGCGCAAAGGAGCCGAAGTAACTATGGTGATTAAAGGAGAAGGGATCGGCAAAAGGGTAAAATATTGGGTGAGGCCTGATATTGAAAACCGGATTGCAGAAGGGAGTATCAAAGCTTATTTTCATTCAACCCTGGTTGCCGTAAGAGAAAAGGAAGCAGATATCGAAACGCCGGGCGGAAAGATCACGGTTCCAAATGATTATGTTCTGGCAATGACTGGTTACCAACCCAATTTCGGGTTTCTTGAAGGCCTGGGCATCAGATTGTCTGCGGATGCAAGAAGATGTCCTGCTTATAATCCTGAAACTATGGAAAGCAATATGAAACATATTTACCTGGCCGGTGTGATTTGTGGAGGGATGGACACCCATGTATGGTTCATTGAGAATTCGCGGGAGCACGCCAGGAAAATTATTCAGGCTATCGCCAGTCAAAAAAAAGCCGTGGAGCTGGTTTGATTTTTCAACTCCACAATGTCAAGTGTTTCTGCTTCACCCCAATGTCAGGTGTTCGTCAGCACTCGAAATTATCTGCAAATTCTCTCCATTATTCCAGTCGGAGTGAAAATCATTTTCAAATTTTCAAAATACCACATTTCAACAATTTCATTCTTGCCTTTCCTCCCATATCTGACATAAATGAACCAAGGTTTCCAGGCTTTTTTCCATATCCTGCACGCTCACATATTCATGTTTTCCATGGAAGGCCATTTCGCCAGTGAATATATTCGGGCAAGGAAGTCCCATGAAAGATAAGCGCGAACCGTCCGTTCCTCCGCGGGCAGCAGATTCTTTCAGTGGAATACCTGCCCGGCGAATGGCCTCCCTGGCGTATTCGGAGACCATCGGGTTTTTTTCGAGGATGTCTTTCATGTTTCGGTATTGTTCCTTTATTTCGTATTCAAACCGGGCGGTGGAAAACGGGCGCAGAATCGCTTCTGCACGGTCGATCAGGTAATCCTCATAAGGCTTTAGTTTGGAAGTCATGAAATCGCGGATGATCAATTCGACAGTCATTTTTTCGGGATTTCCTTCCATTCGTATCGGATGAACAAAACCATAACGGCCTTCTGTGGATTCGGGCGAAAGTTCATCGGTCGGCAGAGACCTGACAAATGCGGATGCAAGTTTAATGGCATTGACAAGTTTATCTTTGGCGTGGCCCGGGTGAGTTGGCACCCCATGAAAAATAAACTTCATGGCGTCTGCAGAAAAAGTTTCTTCCTCGAAGGAACCCAATTCAGATGCGTCCAGGGTATATCCGAAATCCGCATTCAATTTCTGCATATTTACTTTATCTACTCCCCTCCCAATCTCTTCATCTGGCGTAAATAAAACCCGGATCTTCCCGTGTCTGATTTCAGGATGATTACGCAGGTAGTCCACCAGTTCCATAATGATGGTTACTCCCGCCTTATCATCCGCACCCAGCAGGGTTTTACCGGAAGCCGTGATGAGATCATCACCGATCTTCCCCAAGAGATAGGGATGCTGCCTGGTTGAAATGATTTGCGCAGGATCATCAGGCAACCTGAGGTCGGATCCGTCATAATTTTTGTGCAACAGAGGTTTAACGCCGGTTCCGCTGCAATCCGGAGCCGTGTCCAGATGTGAACAAAAACAGATCACCGGCACAGTTTTGGGAGAATTCGAAGGGATCGTAGCGTACACGTATCCGAAATCATCGAGTTCCGCATCAGATATCCCCGCGGCGATTAGCTCTTCTGCCAGCATGACTGCCAGTTGCTTTTGTTTTTCGGTTGAAGGTTGGGAAGAAGAAGCCGGATCGCTTTGCGTGTCTGTTTCCACGTATCTGAAAAAGCGTTCCACCATCCTGGAATGATAACCTGTTAACATAATGAAATATTAAAAATGAATTGACAGGTTAAAAATATTGCGTTTACGATAAGTTGCCATGAAATTTCTTTTCTGATCTTTATCAGGGCTTTACGATATTCGTATTCCGATAGCTCCATTAATTTCCTTACATGGTCATTACTTCTTCATCCTTACCCCTGATACGAGCCGGCTGGATGCGGGCGCTTCTATTCTGCGTTGTCTACCTGCTGTTGATTCTGACCGGAGTTTTTATCATGAGCTCTATCATTCACCATGTAAAAGGGGAAACGGTCGACGCTGTTCAATTGATGAAAGGCAATCTCCTTTGGGGAGTCATCCTGATGGGATTTGCAGGATCCTGGTGTGTAACATATATATTTCGCCGCTGGATTGACCGGAAATCTTTTATATCACTCGGTTTGGACTATCAACATCATGGTGCAGACCTCGTTGCCGGGATCACACTGGCCCTATCCATCCTCGGGGTTGCATCGCTTATCCTTCTGGCTCTTGGTCACCTGAAATGGACGGATATAATCTTTGACGACAGAACGCTTGTTATTGCAATGGGGAACCTCATTCTTGTGGCGCTTTATGAGGAGATCGTTTTCAGGGGATACATTCTGGGTAATCTCCTTGAATCATTTAATAAGTGGGTAGCTATTATCATATCGGCCGGTTTATTTACATTGTTTCACATTAGTAATCCGGGATTCGATTTCTTTTCTGTGGTGAATCTTTTCGCAATCGGTATCCTGCTGGGGCTGAATTATGCTCATACCGGAAATCTCTGGTTTTCCATCAGTTTTCATTTTGCCTGGAATTTTATCGAAGGCCCCATCCTGGGCTATCCCGTGAGCGGCATTCATTTCGATACCTTATTGCAAACCGAATTGAAAGGAGATGAAAATATTACAGGAGGGGCATTCGGATTGGAAGGATCCGCAATCACCATGGCCATTTGCATCCTTGCAATCATTGTACTCTTTCTAATAATGCAAAAAAAGATCAATCAGCAATCTCAACCAGTTCCAGGTCAAAAATGAGATCCTTTCCGGCAAGCGGATGATTGGCATTCAGGACGATGAAGTCGGCATTTATTTCAGTCACGACAACCGGGAAATGTTCGCCCGAGGTATTGTTCACATTCAACTGCATACCGATTTCCGGCTGTAAGCCTTCCGGCAACCGGTCATGTGGAAATTTCATGATCATGGAAGGATCTTCCGGTCCATATGCCTCCTGAAATGGAATTTCGATCGTTTTTTTCTCTCCGACAACCATCCCTTTTACACCTTCATCAAAACCTCCGATGACAGATCCGCTGCCCACCGTAAATTCAAGGGGCGCCCTTCCTTTGGAAGAGTCAAAGACGGCCCCGTCACTTAAGCGCCCGTGATAATGGATTTTAATTTTATTTCCGGATTTAACCATGTGGTTTGTTTAGCCAAAATTAGGATTTTATAGGTTGATGGTTTATGGTTGATGGTTGATGGACCGTCAACTATATTTGCAGGATGCACATCAACCCCAAGATCATTTTCATGGGCACGCCGGATTTTGCTGTAGCCACCCTGGATGCGTTGGTGGAATCCGGATATTCCGTTCTGGCGGTGATTACTGCGCCTGATAAGCCAGCGGGGCGTGGCATGAAACTTTCTGAATCGTCGGTTAAGCAATATGCCGTCAATAAAAGCATTCCTGTATTGCAACCGCTGAAATTGAAGGACCCTGAATTTCTCGGAGAGCTTAAACAATTCCATGCGGATCTTCAGGTTGTAGTTGCTTTCCGGATGTTGCCGGAATCCGTGTGGAGCATGCCTCCAATGGGTACGATCAACCTGCATGGATCATTGCTGCCTCAGTACCGCGGCGCTGCACCGATCAATCGGGCCATCATGAATGGAGAAACAGAAACCGGACTGACCACCTTCAAACTTCAACAGCAGATTGACACGGGTAATATTTTATTGATGGAAAAAATTCCGATCGGATTAAATGAAACTGCGGGTGAATTGCAGGACCGCATGAAACTGGCGGGTGCGCAACTGGTGATCCAAACCATTCAGGGATTACAGGATGGGACGCTTAAAGAAAAGCCTCAGCCCGTTGAGGTTAGC
The DNA here is from genome assembly GCA_025449645.1 of Chitinophagaceae bacterium. Classification (GTDB taxonomy): domain Bacteria; phylum Bacteroidota; class Bacteroidia; order Chitinophagales; family Chitinophagaceae; genus Puia. The sequence goes on from JANWIY010000159.1 coordinate 9,219, forward strand.
TTGTTTCTGAAACCCGCACCTAAAATCCTGGCTGCCGATTGCGAGATCGATTGGAGCAGACCCGTAGTCCAAATTCATAATCAGATTCGGGGCCTTTCACCATATCCCGGGGCTTTTACTGTTTTCCGGGGTAGAATACTCAAGGTGCTCCTTTCACAAATGGAAATTACTTCATCATCCCCATTACCGGGAACCTTTGACACGGATGGAAAAACCTGGTTTCGCTTTGCTGGTTCAGACGGCTATGTTTATCCGGAGGAAGTACAACTGGAGGGGAAAAAGCGTATGCCGGTCACAGATTTTCTGCGCGGCTACAGAGCCTGAAGGTTGCATCCTATTCACCCGATACTGTCTGACCTTTCAGTCTTTTTTTATTGAGCAGGCTGATAGCCTGGCCTGCAAGAATTAAGAACAAGGGTTCGGTCTCAAACCGGAAACGCATGTTTTCATAGTGCTCAAAAAAAGAGCTCACTCCGAAAACGAAGGATATGGTGAGAAGGATAACGAGGTTCCATGAACTTATGGATCTTTTTCTGAAAGCATCCTGAATAAAAATAAAAAACACAAGCAGGTATAAAATCAATTTCGGGATAGCAGATAAGGTAAGCGCTATGCGACGCGCCTGCTTGTTGTGTGTGAAATGAGTCAGGTTAAAAGAATAGACCACATCGTAATATTTGATTTTCGCGGCCTGATCCACGGCCAGGGAATACATAGTCGCGGGCGTAAAATAGAGAATCAGCGACTGCAGTACATTCAAGGCGTACGCTCCCGGATGTGATTTTACATAGTGGACGCTGGCCTGCTGATATTGATCGGAAACCGGGATATAGTTAATATTGTTTTCATTTATAAAACTGTCGTTCTTCATTTCCATCAATAAGTCCCGGTCATTGAGGCCGGCATATTTTTTTTCAAATGCGGTATCGATGAATTTTTGGTAAACACTGATTCTTGAAAAAGGCTCGTAAGCCTCAATCCTTGCCGAATCCTTCACCTTGTTATCGTGAAAAACATTTCTTGCCATATTCATTCCAATCCAGGTTGATACGGAAAGTCTTCCGAAGATTATTTTATTTTTAATATACCAGCCTCCGGCAAACAATATGCTGAAGATCCCGAATGTCACGACCATAAAAAATACAGGTTTTCGCCTGAAATAAAATAATAATACCAGGATGATGGCGAAAAGCCACACGATGTGATATACACTGCGGGTAAGACATAGCAATACCAGGGGTAGAAAAAAACCAGCTGCATTCATCCGGGATGATTTGGATTGAAGCCGGATGAGAAAGTAAATTGAAATTAGGAGCAGCAGTGATATGAAGCTGGTATAAAATAATTCACATTCATAGATCAAAGTAGCCGGGCTGAGAAGAAAGGCGATGGCCAGTACTAAAGCGATACCGCGGTGATTGCAGGTCTTTTTCAAAATGGAAAAGAGTAAAAGGCCGTTCACAAGAGAAATCATTTTAAAGATGACGCCGAAAGCCAGAGCGTTTGTGCCAAATGTTTTCAATATAAGTCCGAGGAATAAATTAAAAGCAGGCGGTTGTGCGTGATCGTACCAGACTCCTCTGAGCAGGTGGTGTCCCAGGGTCTGCACATCGAGATACTGCCAATACACATACAAGGGTTGTATGCTCATCCGGATACCAAAAAGCATAGCGATCATCCTGGATAAGGCGAAAACCAGGATGAGTATCCAAAAATCATTCAGCCGGATGTTTTTTTTCATGAGGGATTCCTGAAATGGGTACAAAATAGAGAAAATTCAACGTATAATAAAAGAATGGATAACGGGATCCGGTTAATTTTGGGAAATGAAAATAGAATTCTGGTCGTTTGGAAAAAATCATGAACCATATGTGTTGCCTGGCGTTGAAGATTTCACAGCCCGAATCCGCCATTATTTCCCGGTTGAATGGCGTATCCTGACGCCTAAAAAAAAAGCAGGCTCCGGCACTCCGGAAAAATGGAAACAAATGGAATCCGCCCTGGTATTGGCCTCCCTAAAGAAAGACGACTATCTCGTTGTGTTGGATGAAAACGGAAATGCCCTGAGTTCGGTTAAGCTCGCCCGTTTCATTCAGGACCGGTCAAACGAAAGTATAGAACGACTGATATTTCTGATTGGCGGAGCCTATGGGCTCGGTGAACAAATACTATCCAAAGCCAAATTCAACTGGTCGCTTTCTGACCTTACTTTTCCCCATCAACTCGTGCGGCTGATCCTGGCCGAGCAGGTTTACAGGGCCTGCAGCATCACACGGAAAGAGAAATATCATCACGGTTGAAACCTTAGGTCATTTGGAATTAAAACATATCTTTAAACCTATTATCGTGTTGCATGTCTAACATCACGCTCAGCATTATTATTATAACTTCCGCAATTTCAATTACCGCATTCAGGAACGGCAAAATTGTGGATGATCTCATTTTCTGGCCGCCCGCGATTACCAAGAAATACCAGTATTACCGTTTTATTACCTGCGGGCTCATCCATGCGGATTACATGCATCTCTTATTCAACATGCTCACCCTGTATTTTTTCGGGAAGATCATGGAGGTTTATTATATGGGAATGCTGGGCCTTCAAAATTATTATTACCTGGCTCTTTATATCGGCGCCCTGATCGTTTCGAATATCCCAACCTATATCAAGCATAGGAATGATTATAATTACAGAAGCCTGGGCGCCTCAGGAGCGGTATCAGCTGTGCTTTTTGCTTTCATCTTGTTAAAGCCATGGCAGACCATCCTGGTTCTTTTTATTCCCATTCCGGCCATAGTCTACGGCGCTCTGTTCCTCATTTATTCTGCTTACATGTCCCGGAAAGGTGGTGACCATATCAACCACGACGCGCATTTTTATGGAGCTTTGTTTGGGATTATTTTTACAATTCTCCTGCATCCGGATGTTGTCAATATGTTCATGGCAGAGCTAAAACATCCGCATTTCGATTTTTAAAATCTCCTTCGTTGCCGGGGAAAGGCAGAACCTGTTGTCGATTCGATGACCAACAACCCAAAGAATCTTTTGATCCATTTCAATTACCCATATTTTTTCCTTGGCTGTTTTTGACAATTTCTGATCTATCAGGAACCTGGCAACCTTCTTTTTCTTTTTCATGCCGAGCGGATAAAAATAGTCGCCCGCCTTCCATTTTCTGAGCATCAGAGGAAATTCTATTTTGCCTGCATCCATCAGAGCAAGGGCCGGGGTTTTTTCTATTGACGCATTTTCTCCTGCGATGAACGCTCTTAATATTAACTCGCCATCAGGATAAATAACGGAACCGTGTTTTTTCTCTATAATGATATGCACTGCTGTTCCGGCATCCTTCAATGGCGCAATGATAAGCCAGGCGCGGTTCTTAATCACCCTGTGGGAAATGCCCTGAATATATTTGCCATTGCTTCCGTCCATAAGCTTTATGCATTCCCCGACCTGGCCGGAAGAAAAGCCGTATTCCCGTAAGATCTCGAAAAGGATCGTGTTGACCGGGTGCGATTTTTTTAACAGGAGAATCGGAATATGGATCTCCCCATTCACCAGTTTAAGTAATTTTTTTTTATGGTGCCGGATGGCTTCCAGGTATAAAGCTTCTGTTTCAGCAAAACGATTCAGATTCTTTTCCATGTTATGCCAGGCTCCCGGGAATGCTGTTTCAACAGCAGGAATAAGCTTATTCCTGACATAATTCCTTGTATATTTATCCGATTCATTGGAACTGTCTTCCACCCAGGACAATTGCCGGGCTTCAGCAAAAATCTTCAGCACGGACTTTGAAAAAGACAGCAGGGGCCTGAGGATGGTCCCCTGTTTGGGAAGCATGCCTCTCAGGCCGCTTATACCTGTACCACGAAAAAAATGCATCATCATGGTTTCTATATTATCGTCCAGGTGATGAGCTGTAAGGACAAACCTGAAATGTTCGGGGGGTTTTCCAAGTAAGGATGCAAACCAGGCATAACGCAATTCCCTGGCTGCCACCTGGACGGAAACCAGATGCTGATTTGCATACTGGCCCGTATCGAATCGTTTCAGAAAAAAGGATTTCCCGTATTTTTCGGCAAGGGTCTTCACAAATTCCTCATCTCGTTCACTTTCTGCTCCGCGCAATCCGAAATTGGCATGGGCAACACCGAATTCGTATCCTGACTGGAAACAGCATTCAGTCAATACTACAGAATCCATTCCTCCGCTCACGGCAATCAATAACCGATCATTCCGGTTAAACAACTTTTGGCGTCCGACCAGTTCCTGAAATTGTAAAACCAGATTATCCATGATCGTTAGTAAATGAGGTCTTCGTATGCTGCATGCAATTCGTTATAGGCGTGCTGATCTCCCTGTTCCTTTGCAGCCGCCATGCCTTTCTCATACCAGCTCATGGCCGATTCACGCTCCCCTGCCCTTTCCAGCAATCTGGCCAGATGATAATAGCTGCCCGTGTACATAGGATCCCGGCTGAGTATTTCAATAAACAACTGCCGGGCAGACTCGTCTTTCCCAACCTTAATATATTCCAGGGCCAGCGCATGTTTCAGGAAAGGGTCATCCGGAGAAAGCTTTAAAAAGGCGCGGAGCTGTTTCATTTTCTCCATACTCCGATTTTTACTTTTTATTTTTACTTTAGTTTTCAAATCAAGACTTACCTTTGTTTTAGTTGCATAAACAACTTTTATTTATCAGGAATACAGGAAGCATGAAGATTTTAGTTTGCATAAGTAAAACGCCGGATACAACGGCAAAAATAGCCTTCACGGATAACAACAGGAAATTTGCTGCTGAGGGTGTTCAATGGATTATTAATCCGTACGACGAATGGTATGCCTTGGTGCGGGCCATTGAATTGAAGGAAAAGGACCCATCCATTACCCTGCATCTTATAACTGTGGCAACAGCAGATGCAGATGCCATCATCAGGAAAGCACTGGCCCTGGGCGGGGATGAGGCCATCCGTGTGAACGCCGACAGTCAGGATAGTTATTTCATAGCATCCCAAATTGCGGCAATTGCCAGGGATGGAGCATATGAGCTTATTTTCACTGGAAAGGAAACGATTGACTACAACGGATCCTCTGTCGGAGGAATGATCGCAGGCCTTCTTGACCTGCCTTATATTTCACTGGCAGCAAAGTTCGAACTGGCAGGCAATACGGCAACTGTTGTGCGCGAGGTAGAAGCAGGAGAAGAAACGGAAGAGGTCTCCCTGCCTGGGGTAATCAGTTGCCAGAAGGGGATGGCCGAGCAGCGCATACCAAATATGAAAGGGATCATGGGCGCGCGGTCCAGGCCATTGAAGGTGGTGGAACCGCAACCTGTGGAAACCCTTACCGAGATCATTTCATTCGAATTGCCTCCGGCCAAAAAAGGCGTGCACATGATCCCTGCTGAAAACGCTGAAGAACTGGTGCGGCTGTTGCATGAGGAAGCGAAATTAATTTGAGGCAAATGTGTAAATGTGTAAATGTGTAAATGTGGCGTGAATGAGTTAGAACTTCTGTATTTTATTTCCGCATTTTCACATTAGCACATTTTCACATTATTAAATCATTCTGGTAAAAAATTCAACCAATCATGTCCGTTCTCATATTTCTGGATCACGCAGATGGCCATTTTAAAAAAACGACTTTTGAAGCACTAAGTTATGGAGCAGCGCTTGCAAAACAACTCGGCGTGACGGCAGACGGCGTTTTGTTAGGAACCGTGACGGAAGATATTGCTTCATTGGGAAAATATGGGATTCAGCAGGTGCACCAGGTGAACCAGGAATCTTTGAACGCACTCGACACGCAGGTTTATATCAGGATCCTGGCTGATATTGCCGCTTCTACAAAAGCAACGGTGATTGTTTTTTCCCATAACAGCTCGGCCAAAGCGATTGCGCCGGGATTGTCGGCGCGAATGAAAGCAGGCCTTGTTACCGGCGTTATTGCACTGCCGGAAACCAGCAGCGGCTTTTCAGTAAAGAAAAATGTTTTTTCCGGTAAAGCATCCGCAAATGTTTCGATTAAGACGCCGGTAAAAATAATTACAATAAATCCCAATGCCTACCACATTGTTTCCGGAGAAGGATCCGCAAAGCTTGTTCAGGTTTCAATAAATACTGATGCGTCGAAAATAAAACTAAAATCCGCGTCCAAAGCTTCCGGCGAAATACCCCTCACTGAAGCAGAAATTGTAGTCAGCGGCGGCCGGGGAATGAAGGGTCCGGAAAACTGGGGACCAATAGAAGAACTCGCCAAACTGCTGAATGCTGCTACTGCCTGTAGCCGTCCCGTTGCGGATTCCGGGTGGAGGCCGCATGCTGAACACGTAGGTCAAACGGGTATTGCTATCGCACCGAATCTTTATATTGCTATAGGTATTTCGGGCGCCATCCAGCACCTCGCCGGAGTCAACCGCAGCAAGGTGATCGTCGTCATCAACAAAGACCCGGAGGCACCGTTTTTTAAATCGGCTGATTATGGAATTGCCGGAGACGCGTTTGAAGTGTTGCCCAAACTGATCCAGGCAGTAAAAAAGCTGAAAGGCGTGGCCTGAGCAACGAATTAATCCTTTGATTTTACATATATTACAATTAAAGCTTTCTGAAATTTTTGGAAGGCTTTAGTTTTTTATATTTGCCCTTTTAATCAGCAACTATTAAGTTACGACTGTGGACAACCCGTTTTATGAAGAAGATCGAATTGGAAATTGTAGCCTTGTCTCATAGCATTACCCAAACGCATTCCTATGCCGTTGTGTTGGGTGAGATTAACGGCCTTCGCAGGCTGCCGATCGTGATCGGCGGCTTTGAGGCTCAGGCCATTGCTGTGGCCCTGGAGAAAATGCATCCCAGCCGTCCGCTTACACACGATCTCATGAAGAATTTCATGAGCGCTTTTACCATTGACCTTCAGGAGATTATTATCTCAGATCTTCAGGAAGGGATTTTTTATTCAAAGCTCATCTGCACCAGCGAGCATGATACAGTTGAAATAGATTCCCGGACTTCGGATGCGCTGGCCCTCGCTGTAAGATTCGGATGCCCCATTTTTACCTACGAAAACATCATTGAAAGCGCGGGCATTCTCATGGAAGACAGCGCGGGAAAGAAAAAACTGCCAAAGGAAACCATTACCACAGAAGGTAGCGCCAAGGAAGACCTCGGCGGCCTTTCCCTGGAGGATCTGAACAACCTGCTCTCCGAAGTGCTGGAACAGGAGGATTATATCCGGGCCATCAGGATCCGGGATGAAATCAACAGCCGGAAAAAAGGAAGGCACGGATGATCGGCTTTCCGCATGGGAAAATTAACCTCGGCCTTTCCATCACTTCCAAAAGGACCGATGGGTTTCATAACCTGGAAACGGTTTTTTATCCACTGCACCTGAGGGACATTCTGGAGATCATTCCCGCCTCCTCCACATCCCTGATTTTATCCGGCCTGCCATTGCCGGGAAATGCAAATGATAACCTGGTCAAGCAGGCATTCAATCTGTTGAAGAATTATTATCCTGCGGTCGGCCCGCTGCAAATCCATCTTTATAAAGCCATTCCGACGGGCGGAGGACTTGGCGGCGGATCTTCCGATGCGGCCTCCATGCTGAACCTGATAAATGATTATTTTATGCTCGAAATTCCGCCGGAAAAAATGGCCTCATTGGCGTTAAAACTGGGTAGCGATTGCCCTTTTTTCCTGCAATCTTCTCCTTGTTATGCAAAAGGCCGGGGCGAACTTCTTGAACCGCTTTCGGTAGATCTCTCAGCATATTCGATTTTGCTTGCTTATCCGGAAACGCAGGTCTCCACAGCCTGGGCCTTTTCACAAATTCATCCGGAAGCTGCAAAAAGAGATATGAAGGATCTTGTTTCCGGCCCCGTAGAAAATTGGAAAGATCAGCTAAGGAATGATTTTGAGATTCCTGTTTTCCGTCAGTATCCGGTGTTGAAAAAAATCAAATTTCGGTTATATGATACCGGCGCACTTTATGCTTCCATGACAGGAAGCGGTTCCTGTGTATATGGAATTTATCGGAAGGGCCGGATTCCGGACGAAAGTGTTGACCCGTCCTTCACCCATATTCTGCTGTCTTAGTCCCGGATTCTTTGAATACCAGTCCGATTTTGTATCTTGCGGTATAAGCCAGGATTATTTTTAATTTGCGTTCCATATCATTTCTTTCAGGCAACCTCGATTTTCTCGATCATCGATGAGGATTTTGCGCTGGAACCCCTTCACTTCCCCTGTCAATGGTTTGACGGTTGAAGAAAGCCAGGGCGGAGAAACGCATCGCATAATTCATACATTTTTTAAGCATTATAAAACGCCCAGCAATTCTTATGCAATTGACTTCATCTTATTCAGAATTGACCGCCCGCCTGGTTGAAATGGAAGACCTCTACAGTGCACACAACTATCATCCCCTCCCGGTGGTGCTCAGCAAAGGAGAAGGCGTGTATGTTTGGGATGCGGACGGCAAAAAATATTATGATTTTCTGAGTGGTTATTCGGCACTCAATCAAGGTCATTGTCATCCTAAAATTATTGCCAGCCTGATTCAACAGGCACAGAAAATCACGCTCACTTCGCGCGCTTTTTATAACGACCAGTTTGGGGAATATGCAAAATTAATTACTTCCTATTTCGGTTACACCAGGGTGTTACCTATGAATACAGGTGTAGAGGCAGTGGAAACGGCCATTAAGCTTTGTCGTCGTTGGGGGTATGTGATGAAGGACATCCCTGAAAATAAAGCCAGGATTATAGTCTGCGAGGGCAATTTTCACGGTCGCACCAGCACGGTCATCTCATTCAGCAGTGACCCCGGCTCTTTTACAGGTTTCGGCCCTTATATGCCGGGTTTTGATATCAGTCCATATAACGATAAGGAGGCGCTGGCCAGGGCACTCCAAAATAAGGATGTGGCCGGATTCTTGATGGAGCCAATTCAGGGTGAAGCCGGCGTAATTGTGCCGGACGATGGTTATTTAAGAACTTCGGCGCAGTACTGCAAAGATGCGAACGTATTATTTATTGCGGATGAAATTCAGACAGGCCTGGCCCGAACCGGAAAAATGCTTGCCTGCGATTATGAAAATGTGAGGCCTGATGTGCTGATTCTCGGCAAAGCGCTGAGTGGCGGAACTTTGCCAGTGTCGGCGGTTCTTGCGGACGATGAAATCATGTTAACGATCAAACCGGGCGAACATGGATCTACTTTTGGCGGAAATCCCCTGGCCTGCGCTGTTTCGATCACGGCACTTGGCGTGATTAGGGACGAGCATCTTGCCGAAAATGCTGCCGTTCAGGGTGAATATTTGAGGAAAGGCTTAGCATCCCTTCATTCTCCTTTTATCGAAACAGTCCGGGGGAAGGGACTGTTGAATGCTATCGTCATCCGACATCCCAGTGCAGATGCAGCATGGAATATCTGCCTGGAACTCAAAGAAAATGGCTTGCTTGCCAAGCCAACGCACGGCGATAAGATACGCCTGGCGCCTCCGCTGACGATCACGAAAACGCAATTGGACGAATGCCTCGAAATGATAGCAGACAGTCTTCGTATTTTAAAATAGTTAGCCTGATTATTGCCTACCTTGGGATTGTAAATTCAATGCATGAACAGTGCTGAAAAAACAGAACTGCCTCCCAAGACTCACCATCACAACCATAGTGAAAAACATGTTTTTGGGGCAGACGTTTTGAGGGATGTGGTGATCGGTATGTCTGACGGACTCACGGTTCCATTCGCACTCGCAGCGGGATTAAGCGGAGCCGTTTCAAGCACCAACCTGATCATCATTGCGGGCCTTGCTGAAATTGCAGCGGGCTCCATTGCTATGGGTCTTGGCGGATATCTGGCTGGTAAAACGGAAGTTGATCATTATAATTCTGAGTTGAAACGGGAATATGATGAGGTTGAGACAGTTCCGGAAATGGAAAAGCAGGAACTGAGAACATTTTTCTCTTCCCTTGGACTAAGTCATGAGATGCAGGAACAGGCAGTTGAAGAAGTTAGCAAGGATAAGGAAAAATGGGTGGAGCTCATGATGAAGTATGAACTGGGCCTTGAAAAGCCAGATCCGGGGAGGGCAAAAAAAAGTGCATTCAATATTGGGTTTTCGTATATTGTTGGCGGACTAATCCCGCTCAGCCCCTATTTTTTTTCCTCAAGCGCTATTCAGGGCCTGAAGATCTCTACGCTGATCACACTGATCTGCTTATTTGGTTTCGGATATTTTAAGAGTAAACTTACGGGCGTCAACGTTTGGGAGGGGGCTATGCGCGTAATGATTATCGGTGCTATCGCCGCAGGCTGCGCCTTTGCTATTGCGCGGCTGATTCAGACCGGCCACTATTGATTTTTTGAACCTTCCGACAATTTTACACCGGAAAAAAGACTGGCAATTAAAATGCATATGGCGGAGATCAGCATGAGAAACAATCCTGTCTTTTTCTGCGGACAAATGCCCTGGTAGCAGGCAGCAAAAAGATTGAATGATTTAACGGCGTAAGCCAGTACGATAACACCCAGAAATTGGTTGAGCCTTTTTGCCCATAATTTTGGAATGAGAAAAAAAACGGAACTCAGTACGGCGAGAAAGACAAAGGCTTTTCCCGGTTGTCCGTATATATTCTGGTTGGAATAAAATCCGTTGAAGGTTTGCTTTATATCAGGATAATAAGCCCAGGGAATAATACTTGCGATGATGAGCAAGACTGCAGCGAGTATGCCAAAATAAGTTGCGTACTTCATCCGGTGTATCTCATTTTACTCGGCTGATTCAAATTTGCCTTCATATACTTTTTCAGCAGGACCGCATAGCCATATATTGGTAAAGCTATTGTCATCGTGCCTGTCATATTTAACAACCAGCCTCCCCCCTTTTGTAAACACAGTCACATCATTATAACCAACTTCATTGTGGAAACAAACGATGGCACTTGCTGTGACACCTGTTCCGCACGAAAAAGTTTCATCTTCCACACCGCGTTCATACGTACGCACAATGATTTCGTCCGGTTTTTTTTGTTCAACGAAATTTACATTGATTCCCTCCTTGCTGAATTCCTCATTATAACGGATCTCAGTTCCTGATTTCAGCACATCATAATCCATCACGTCGCCGACAATTTTTACATAGTGCGGAGATCCGGTATCGAGGATATAGTCCCCGTTCTCTTCCCTGAATCCGGAAACGTCCTTCATCTTCAGGTTAATGACGGAACTTCCATCATCTATTTCGGCTTCATGTTCTCCGTCGGATGCCAGAAAATGATAGCTGGTTTTGTGCATGCCCAGATGGTAGGCAAACCTGACCATGCAACGACCGCCGTTGCCGCACATGGAACCTTCCTTACCGTCTGAGTTATAATATTTCATTTCAAAATCATATCCTTCTTTCTGGTTAAGCATCATCAATCCGTCTGCTCCGATGCCAAATCGACGGTCACACAAATGCATGATTGTTTCCCGGGAAATGCCGGAGTAGCTTTGTATCCTGTTATCCAGCAATACAAAATCGTTGCCGGCACCCTGGTATTTATAAAATAAGATGATCATGTCAAGCTGCAAATATAATTCTTAATGCGCCATGGAAGAAACCGTGTCCAGTGTTTTTTCAACAAGGCGTTCGATGGCCAGCATACCGTTTGGGGAAAATGTTTTACTTATCCGGTTTGCTACAATCACATTGAGACTAAGGCATTGATGACCCAGCATGCTGCCCAATCCGTAGATGGCAGAGGTCTCCATTTCAAAATTGGTCACGCGGTAGGGTCCGAATGCAAACGATGTAAGCCTTTCGATGAGGTCGGGCTGGCTGAGTCCAAGGCGAAGAATTCTTCCCTGAGGGCCATAGAATCCGGGACATGTCACTGTAATGCCGTTGAAATATCCCTCGGTGAAATGCCTCAGCAGGAAGGCGGATGCACCAGCAATGCGAGGATGCGCAAATTGCTGATGCAACTGGGTATGCGTGATGAAAGCCTGAAGTATGTCCTGCTCCGCGCCACGAGGTTCCATCCGGTAAAAATTCAACAGGTTGTCAATGCCCAGCCCGTGAGTGGAAGCCACAAAAGCATCCACCGGAATCTCATTTTGCAGGGACCCGGAGGTGCCGATGCGTATAATCTGTAATCGGGTGAGATTGGGTTTTATAGTTCTTGTTTCAAAGTCTATATTGACCAGTGCATCCAATTCATTCATCACGATGTCAATATTATCTGTACCGATACCTGTGGAGATTACAGTATATTTTTCGGACCCGATGAAACCCGTGTGAGATATGAACTCACGGTGTTGCTGTTTACTTTCTATGCGGTCGAAATATTTACTTACAACCGGCACGCGGCCCGGATCGCCGACGAGAAAAATCTTTTGCGCAAGTTCTTCCGGCCGCAGATTAAGATGATAAATGGCATTCCGGGAATTCAGTATCAGTTCGCTTTCTTCAATCGGCTGCATATGGGATTTGCAGGTTTAGGCAAATTAATCCGAATATACTACTTTTGCGCAACCTCATTAGGTTCCGTGGCCGAGCGGCTAGGCAGAGCTCTGCAAAAGCTTCTACAGCAGTTCGAATCTGCTCGGAACCTCGAAGCCCGCAATCCATATTGCGGGTTTTTATGTTTAGCATTTGAATCACAAATAATGAATAATCTGTTCAATGTAAGGGTATACGGTATACTGCGCGGAAAAAATAAAGAAGTGCTGGTATCAGACGAATTGATCCGAGGAGATTATATCACAAAGTTTCCGGGCGGGGGACTTGAATTCGGAGAGGGAACGCGGGATTGTCTGAAAAGGGAATTCAAGGAAGAGATGAACCTGGAAGTAAAAATTATGGATCACCTGTATACCACCGATTTTTTTCAGATGAGTGCATTCAATGCCGAACAGCAAATCATCTCCGTCTATTATTTGGCGGAAGCAATTGAAGAAATTCAGGCTCCCCTGAGAACCAATCTGTTTGATTTTGACGAAAAGCAAATGGAGATTTATATTAAAACCGGAGAGACAGAAACATTCCGTTTTATTGAGTGGAAGGATTTTAGTGAAGAAAGTGTAACCCTCCCGATCGACAAGGTAGTGGCCGCCCTCCTGAAATTGCGGTTTAACTGATCAATGGTTGGGTTTGTTTAACGGTACCCATTACAAAAGTACTTTGCACCTGGCCAATATTTTCCACTTGTCCTAGTTTGTTTACATGGAAATCGTAATAGCTATCCATATTCTCTGCAACCACTTTCAGCATGAAGTCAAATTCCCCCGAAATAATAAAGCATTCGATCACTTCCGGCAGTTCCTGTATGGTCCGTACGAATTTTGCTCCGGACCGCTTGTTGTGCTCTTTCAGCGAAATATAACAAATCACCATCAGCCCTTTTTTGATCATGGAATGATTCAACAATGTGGCGTACTGAACTATAATGCCTTCATCTTCCATTCTTTTTATGCGTTCATGTACCGGCGTTGTACTGAGATGAACACCGGCCGCAATTTCCCTTACGGTTGCCTTGGCGTTGGTTTGTAAAATGCGCAAAATAGCCCTGTCTTTTTCATCCAGGGGTGCAGGCTGACTAGCCGGATTTTCTTTTTGGAGTTCTTTTTGCATGGTCGTACTGGTTGTTTATTCTTTCATTCTGCCCTAAATTATGTATTTATTCCAAATTTTCTTAAAATATCTATATTTTATTCTGCCGTATTATCTTTGCTACAAATCATCAAATCCATGTCAGCAAAAACAAAAAATATTGATCTGCAGCTCTCGTACAAAGTGAAGGATCTGAGCCTGGCAGGCTGGGGCCGCAAGGAAATCCGATTGGCAGAAGCCGAGATGCCCGGATTGATGTCCATCCGCGCGGAATATGGAAAACAAAAGCCATTGAAGGGTGCGCGCATCTCCGGCTGTCTCCATATGACCATTCAAACGGCTGTGCTCATAGAAACACTGATTGAGCTCGGCGCTGAGGTCCGCTGGAGTTCATGTAATATTTTCTCCACGCAGGACCATGCTGCCGCGGCCATGGCTGCAGCCGGTGTTGGCGTTTTCGCATGGAAGGGGCAATCACTCGAGGAAGCAGACTGGTGCATTGAACAGACATTATTTTTCGGAAGCACGGATCGGCCCCTGAATATGATTCTTGATGATGGCGGTGATCTCACCAATATGGTTCTTGATTCCTATCCCGAATTGGTTCAGCACCTGAAAGGTATTTCTGAAGAAACCACTACCGGCGTGCATCGTCTATATGAAAGAGTGACTAAGGGCACACTGCCGGTTCCTGCGATCAACGTAAACGATTCGGTTACTAAATCCAAATTCGATAACAAATACGGTTGTAAGGAAAGCCTGGTGGACGCGATCCGCCGCGCAACTGACGTAATGCTTGCGGGGAAGGTTGCCGTAGTCGGCGGTTACGGTGATGTAGGTAAGGGTTCTGCAGCGTCCTTGCATGGAGCAGGATGCCGCGTGATCGTTACGGAAATCGATCCGATCTGCGCACTCCAGGCTGCGATGGACGGATTTGAAGTAAAAAAAATGCATGACGCTGTTAAAGAAGCTGATATTGTAGTTACCGCTTCGGGGTGCCGGGATCTGATAACAGAAAAACATTTCCGCTTATTAAAAGACAAAGCCATTGTTTGCAATATCGGGCATTTTGATATCGAGATCGATATGGCCTGGATCAACAAGAATTATGGCCACACCAAAGACACGATCAAGCCCCAGGTTGATTTGTATACCATTGAAGGTAAAGATGTCATCATATTGGCGGAAGGCCGTCTCGTTAATCTGGGCTGCGCTACCGGCCATCCCAGTTTTGTTATGAGCAATTCTTTCAGCAATCAAACACTTGCTCAGATTGAGCTCTGGCAGAACAATGCCAGGTATGAAAACCAGGTATACGTATTACCTAAACACCTGGACGAAAAAGTTGCCCGGCTTCATCTGGCTAAGATTGGAGTTGAACTGGATGAGTTGACGGATGTGCAAAGCCAATACCTGAGCATACCGAAAAGCGGACCTTTCAAGTCGGATAATTACAGGTATTAATTTTCCGGATATCAGATTTCAGAATCCATGCTTCTGGCGCAATCCGGAACGTGGAATCTGTTTACAAAATAGGAAAGGATGTATTTGGAAAGATTGTCGGGTCCCGCCAAAGCGGATCCCTGTTCTCCGGATTTTCTTCATCATATAGCGGTTCTTCCTTTTCCGAACCCACAATAAAATCCAGCAGGTCCTGGTTTAGTTTTTCTTTCTGCGTATAAAAAAGGCCATGTGGCTCACCTTCATAAACCTTGAATAATGAATCCGGGATCAGTACAGCGGATTTTTTACTGCTGATTTCAACAGGAACGATTTTATCACTGTCGCCGTGTATGATCAGGGTCGGAACGTTAATTTTAGGAAGGTCATTCCTGAAATCAGTTTCCGAAAAGGAATGGATGCAATCTGTCGTTGCTTTGGGAGAGCCTTGCAGTGCCATGGACTGATTCCAGTCAAGGATTTCCTGGCTTACGGATTTATTCAGAAAGCTGACTCCATAAAAAAGCCTGGCAAAACCGCTCAGAAATGCGGGGCGATCCCCGCGGATCTGTTCGATGAACTCTTCGAACGTTTCCTGTGGAATACCTTCAGGGTTGTCACCAGTCTTAAGCATGAAGGGCGTAACCGAACTGATCAGCACCACGCTGTGAATTTTTTCGGTGCCGTATTTACCGATATAGCGGGCCACTTCACCCCCACCCATCGAAAAACCAACCAGGGTCACTTCTTCCAAATGCAATTCATCTATTACTGATTTGAGATCGGATGCAAGGATGTCATAATCATAACCTGCCCAGGGTTTGTCTGACCTGCCGAATCCTCTGCGGTCGTACACGATACACCGGAGACCATATTTGGGAAGCTCGTTCAGTTGATATTCCCACATGGAGGAATTAAGCGGCCAGCCATGGATGAATATCACCGGTTTCCCATGCAGGGTATCTTCATAATAGAGGCTGACCGGAGGTGCGATGGAGCTTTTTGAAGCTTGCAGATATGGCATAACTTGAATTTTTAATGATACATCATCAAATCGCTCAAATGTTTTGCCAGCTTTTATCCGGGTATTTCCAATTTTGAGGTTCCGGGGTATACCGATGCATATCAGCACCCTGCACGGGATGGCCCGAATAAAAGGGTAATTGCTTCCACACTAACGGGAAAAAGATCAATTACCCCGATTCTTCCATATGATCAAACCCATCCCGGAAAAGTGGACGAGACAATTTATCCTTTAGGGTTCATGCCTGGGAAGGAGAATAATATCCCCAATCCTTCATTATCCCAAAATCCTGACGGCATGCTTCTACGGGTTCCATACCCTGATAGGACTCCTGTTCAATAATAAAGTATTTGGTCCCTCCCGATTTTCTGCCGATATCGCAGATTTCCCTCGTTCCGACGATACCTTTACCGAGTATGGTGCTTTCAAATTTTTCCCCTTTGCCTGAGGTATTGGGGATCTCATCTTTTACATGCATGAGTTCAAAGCGGCCGGGGAATTTTTTTGCGATATCAATGGCTTTTGCTCCGCCATTATAGAGATTTCCCATATCGAGTTGCTGGGCAACCAGGGCCGGATCGGTATATTCCATGATCAGGTCATACAGAACCTGACCATCGATTTTAGTACTGAATTCAAAATCGTGGTTATGATACCCGAATTTCATACCCGACTTTTGGCAGAGCTCTCCGGACTTGTTGAACACGCCCATATAAGCCTTAAAATCGTTCATGTTCTTCCGAAGGCTCTCATCCAGCCAGGGAGAAACCAGGTATTTCTGGCCCGCTGTTGCAGCATCTTCCACCGTGTTTTTCCAATTATCAGAAAAATCATTCTTGGTGAAATCATAATCTGACGGCCTCATCACGACGTGCCCGCTGACCATGTCAAGGCTATACCCCTGCAGGAGTTTTTTGAAGTCGGCCGGTGAGTAACCGTAAAATTTCCGGTCATGGTAGTTGGCATGCTCCACATAACGGTAACCTATATCCGATAATTTCTTTAAGGTGCCGGAAGGATCCTTTTCCATATCGCCGCGCACGGAATACAATTGTACTCCAACGTAAATATCGGCAGCAGCCAATGCAAATAATTTATGGGATCCAAGAGCCAGGGCTGCAACAGAAAGTCCGCCTGTTTTCAAAAAGTTTCTGCGTGATGTACTCATGGTAAAGTCGTTTTAATGAAAGATTTTTTAAAGTTATCGGATTTGGGTCTTTTGGGGAAAAAAGATTTTCACCACAATGACCGGGAGCCATCCATTATCAATGGTCAACTTTTCCAAGTTCACGCTCTGCGTTCCGGGTTTCGGGTTCAGCGATTCCGTCCGTGTTTTTGAAAGTAAAATTCTTCTGTGTGAGGTAGCTGAAAAAAACAACGATCCCCGTCGTGATTATTTTTGCTATGGTTGGGTAAATATGGAATTTTTCAACAAACAGGCGGATAAAAAGATAGTTCAGCAATATGCATATCAACACCAGCAGGAAATAGCGAAAAAGCTGCACCCGGCCGTGGAGACTTGATCCGGGGAAAACGACGTGGCGCATAAGAAGAAATCCAGAAGGAAAGCTCACCATAAAAGACATGATGAAAGCGGCGATATAAGGTTTGAATGCCAGGGGGCCAACATGCAGTACCTGTTTTTGCAGAATGAAATTATAACTGATAAAAAAAACAAAAATATCAAGCAGTGTATTGGCACCCCCGCAGGCAGCGTACCGGAAGGTCTGGACGGGCATCAGCTTTCGAAAGGGAGGGTAGAAAAAATCTATAAAAGAAATGATCTGCTTTTTTGGCATATATTCCGGAAGTTCCCGCCCGAAGGTAATATAAAGGCCTGAAATAGTGTTCCTAACAAATCCTACTTTTGCCGTCAATTTATTTATGATGGAACTGGTTCCCAGGATAAAAGAAATAGTGCGATCCGTTTTGGATCAGCATTACAGGTTCAGCATGGAGTCTGAATCCGTCCTGGTGAATGAAACCAAGCCCGAATTTACCGGGGATTATACCGTAGTGCTTTTTTCAATCAGTAAAACCCTGAAATTAAACCCCGATACCCTGGGTAAAGAGCTTGGAGAAACCATGATGAAAGATAATCCCGGGCTTTTTGAAGGGTTTAATGTGATCAAAGGATTTCTCAACCTGGTGATCGCAGACAGAATTTTAACTGATTTTCTAAAAAGCAGGTATGAAGATCCGGCATACGGTCTCAGGCCTGCCAATGGCCGGCGCGTAATGGTGGAATATTCTTCTCCCAATACGAACAAACCCTTACATCTGGGTCATCTCAGGAACAATTTTCTTGGTTGGAGCGTGGCTTCGCTGTATCGCGCCAACGGATATGATATCATCAAAACCTGCATAGCAAATGACCGGGGCATCCATATTTGCAAGAGCATGCTCGCATGGAAACTTTTCGCGAATGGCGCCACACCGGAGAGCACGGGAATAAAGGGGGATCATTTTGTCGGTGACTATTATGTGATGTTTGGCACAGCATTAAAATATGAGGTCGCATTGCTCGAAGCCGGGGGAATGAGCAGGGAAGCGGCTGAAAAAGAGGCTCCACTGATGAAAGCGGCTCAGCAAATGCTGGTTGACTGGGAGGCCGGAGATCCGGAAACCATTGCGCTATGGAAAAAAATGAACAGCTGGGTGTATGCGGGTTTTGATATTACCTACCGGCGTATAGGCAGCGATTTTGACAGAGTTTTCTATGAAAGTGAGACCTACCTACTGGGAAAAGATCTGGTGGAGGAAGGCCTTCGCAAGCATGTTTTTTACAGAAAGGATGACGGAAGTGTGTGGATCGATCTGCGTGAGGACGGGCTGGATGAAAAGATTGTACAGCGGAGCGATGGAACTGCCGTTTATATGACCCAGGATATCGGTCTCGTTGTAAAAAAATATGAGCAATACCATATGGATCGAAGTATTTATGTGGTAGCGGATGAACAGAATTATCATTTTAAAGTGCTTAAGCTGATTTGTCAGAAATTGCAGCTTCCTTCCGCCGCGGGGATTTTTCATTTGTCATATGGATTAGTAGAACTTCCATCAGGAAGAATGAAAACCCGGGAGGGCAACGTTGTCGATGCAGATGATATCATAGATGAAATGAACAGAATTGCGGAGGGTCATACCAATGAACTGGGCAAGGTGGATGATTTTACAAAAGAAGAAAGAATCGAATTGTATGATACGATCGGTCTGGGTGCATTGAAATTTTTTCTCTTGCGTGTTGATCCGAAAAAAAGAATGGTTTTTAATCCTGATGAATCCATCGATTTTCATGGATTCACCGGGGCTTTTGTACAGTACAGCTATGCCAGGGTTAGATCTATACTAAGAAAGGAAGCCCCCGGGAAAAATGATATTGATCAGGTTTTGCCTCTGTTTCCGTTGGAAAAAGCAATGATCCTTACGCTCGAAAAATATGCGGGACTGCTTCACACGGCCTGCCAGGAAATGAACCCTTCACTCGTGGCGAATTATGCATTTGGTCTCGCTAAAACCTTCAATTCTTTTTATGTGGAACATTCTGTTGGCCGCGCCGAATCAGAACACAAAAAGCAGCTTCGCATTCGCATCTGCCGGCTCACATCCACCGTGCTGAGATCATCAATGGGCATTTTGGGAATCCGTGTACCCGAGCGGATGTAATACGTTCAGGTGATTGAAGGCTGAATAAGATCCCATAGATTGCCATAAAGATCCTGAAAAACTGCCACCGTTCCATAAGATTCGACCGAAGGCTCGCGGATAAAAACAATGCCTACGCTTTGCATTTGTTTAAAATCCCTATAAAAATCATCAGTAAACAGGAATAGGAAAACCCTTCCTCCGGTCTGGTTTCCTATCCGCATGGATTGCTCTTCAGTTGCCGCTCTTGCCAGAAGTAACTGACAGGATCCTAATCCCGGCGGTGAAAGAAGTACCCATCTTTTTGATTCCTGAAGGGGAGTATCTTCCGTCACGGTAAATTTTAATTTTTGAGTGTAAAAGGCGATGGCTTCGTCATAATTATTGACGAGCAAGGCAATATGGGCCAATCGTTGATTCATTATTTCATTTATTTTCGTTTTCCTTCGCATTTCAATTTTACGAATTCTATGGACAGGATTAAAAAAAAACTTGTTGTTCTTACAGGGGCAGGCGTCAGTGCTGAAAGTGGATTAAAGACCTTCCGCGACAGCGATGGTTTATGGGAAGGATACGATGTAGCGCAGGTTGCTACTCCGGGGGCATGGGAGAATGATCCGGAGCTTGTGCTGGATTTCTATAACATGCGACGCCGCAATGTGTCCGCGGCTTCACCAAATGCGGCACATACAGGATTGGCCCGGCTGGAAACTAAATTTGATGTACAGATCATTACTCAGAATATTGATGATCTCCATGAGCGGGCCGGTTCAACTCAGGTGCTCCACCTCCATGGAGAAATATTTAAGATGCGCAGTGAAATGAATGAGAACCTGATTTATGAAATCAGGGATGACATTAAATTGGGTCATAAGGCGGAGGATGGTGCCCAGTTACGTCCGCATATTGTGTGGTTTGAAGAAGCCGTTCCCATGATCGAACCGGCTGCGCGGCTAGTAAAATCTGCAGATATTTTAGTTGTGATTGGAACTTCTCTGGTCGTATATCCTGCAGCGGGACTGATTCACTATGCAGGTGCGCGGGTTCCCAAATTTATTATTGATAAGAAGGTCCCATATATTCCCCAGGTATTCGATATCATTAAAATTGAGAAATCTGCAACGGAAGGGATTCAGGATCTGGTAGAAATTTTGAATGACCATCTCTAAGTGATGAGTTTTCATTGTTCGAGTTTGATTTCCTGCCGGTAGTTTTTAAGCGAGGGATCCTGTGCAATGGCCTTATCGCAAATCTCTTTGCCTTTCTGGATATCCCCTTTTTTCTGATAAGCCATGCCGATCATGTATAGCGCCCGGAAATTCTTGTCGTCAAACGACAGAATTTTATTCCAGTAATCAATGGCTTCGTCGTATTTTTTCATTTTATAGCTGGTGAAACCCAGGCTATTCAGCAAGTCCAGATCT
This sequence comes from Chitinophagaceae bacterium, assembly GCA_025449645.1. Taxonomy (GTDB): domain Bacteria; phylum Bacteroidota; class Bacteroidia; order Chitinophagales; family Chitinophagaceae; genus Puia. The sequence goes on from JANWIY010000159.1 coordinate 30,346, forward strand.
GCCGGTTTTTTCACTACCAGGTCCTGCAGGATCTTAAGACCTTTGGCAGCCTGCCCGGTGGCGATATAGGAGTCAGCCAGGTTTTCATAAAAATCGTTATCTTTTTTATAGCCTTTTGCCGCTGCGATGTCGTAATAATGAATTGCGGTGACGTCTTCAAATATCGTTGCGTAAACCAGCGCACATTCGTAAATCCATTCCGCTTTTGAAGAATCCAGCGCGATGGCTCTTTGAAAATACGGAATAGCCGTCCGGTAATTATTCATATCAACATATGAACGCGCAATCAGGTAAGGGATTTCCGCATTTTTTGGGTCCTCCGTGGCGGCTGCAGGGAGATAACCGAAAGCATGACCATAGTCCTCCAGTTCATAGTAACTCTTCCCGAGTATATAATAATTATTCTTTCCGGTGTGCATCAGCAGGGCAATTGAAGCATAGCTTATCGCCTTATCCCAACGTTGCAACCAGAAATTCAAAATGGCTAGCTGATTAATTCCTGTCGTATCATTTTTTCGAACCTGAACCAATTTTTCGAAAATGGTATCTGCGATTTCATATTTTCTCAATGCTACGGCAGCGAGTCCGGTTTCACGCAGAACACCCGCATTCAAAGTATCATAAGAGAGAGCCCGCTGAAAATCGTTGTATGAAACAAGATATAACCGGTTAGCTTTTTCGTCCATGGCCCTGCGAAAGTAATATCTGGAACTGTCGGCTGACTGCGCGCCGGCATTCAAAACAGAAAGCAGGCAAATAATAAAAATGTAAAATACTCTCATATCAGGGTGATTCATGGCCCGGATGGATCTCTTGTAGGAACCCGGAAGAGGAATACCATTGCTTTCATTTCAGGATTACTGCTCCTAACGGAGGCAGATGAATATTTATTTCGTACCGGTTTTGATTTTCATCGACCAGCTTTACTACCGGATCGGGATTGAGCACATCGCCTGTACCCCAATATTTTTTAAGATCACTGTTGAAGATTTCTTTCCAGGCAGGTTTGCCGGATGCGTAAATCTTCCAGTCATTTCTTACTGTCGGGGTCATATTAAGGATGACCAGCAGGTCATTTTCGGGGAGCTTTCCCTTTCTCCTGAAAACGATTACCGATTCATTGCGATGGCTAAGGTCAATCCATTCAAATCCTTCCGATCTGAACTGATTCTCATATAATGCAGGCTCGTTGCGAAGGAGCAAATTCAGATCCCGCAAACAATCTTTCAGCATTCGGTGGGAATCATATTTAAGCAGATCCCATTGCAGTTCGCTTTTATAATTCCATTCGGCCGTCGCCCCGAATTCATCTCCCATGAAGAGCAACTTGCCTCCCGGGTGCGTAAACATATAAGAATACATCAGCCGGAGATTGGCAAATTTTTGCCAGTCGTCACCGGGCATTTTATAAAGCATTGGCGATTTTCCATGGACTACTTCATCATGGCTGAGCGGCAGCATGAAGTTTTCATCATAGAAATACATCATGCTGAAAGTAAATTTATTCTGCAGGTCCTTGCGGAATAGCGGGTCAGCTTTGAAATAATCCAGGGTATCATGCATCCAACCCATCATCCATTTCATTCCGAATCCCAACCCCCCCGCAAATGTCGGCTTGCTGATTCCGGGCCAGTCTGTTGCTTCTTCTGCAATTGTTTGTATATCCGGGAAATCGCGGAAGAGTGTTTCATTCAGGTCCTTGATAAATGCAATGGCTTCAATATTTCCGTCACCGCCGTATTCATTTGGCTCCCACTGGTCTTTTTTTCGCGAATAATTCAATTTCAGCATGGAACTCACGGCATCTACCCGGATGCCATCCGCATGGAATCGGTCGCACCAAAATCTGCCACTGCTGATCAGGAAGGATTTCACCTCTCCCCTTTTGTAATTGAAAATATAGCTGTTCCAATCGGGATGAAAACCTTTGCGCATGTCCGCGTATTCATAAGTATTCGTGCCATCGAACATGAAGAGACCATGTGAATCATAGGGGAAATGAGAAGGCACCCAATCCAGCAGCACGCCGATTCCTGCAGCATGAAAAGCATCTACGAGCGTCATGAAGGACTGCGGGTCTCCGAATCTTGAGGTTGGAGCAAAATAACCCGCCCCCTGGTAGCCCCAGCTGCCATCGAATGGGAATTCCATCACCGGCATCAACTCCACATGGGTAAAGCCCATTTCTTTTACATAGGGCACCAACTGTTCCCGGATCTGATCATAGGAATTGTAGGATTCTTCATCGAATTTGTCCGGCCGCATCCAGCTTGCCAGGTGTACTTCATACACACTCCATGGCCTGTCCAGTCTGTTATGGTCTTTCCGGAAGTTCATCCATTCCTGGTCATGCCAGGAATATCCAAGCTCCCAGGTGATCGAAGCGGTATTGGGACGCCTCTCCCAAAAATTGGCAAATGGATCTCCCTTAACCGTTTCCTTGTTGTTGAATCCGCGGATATGGTATTTGTACACCTCTCCTTTCGGGAGATTCGGAATAAAACCTTCCCAGATGCCTGATTTTTCAAGTCTGACAAATAAAGGATGGGCAGCAGGATTCCAATCATTGAAATTTCCGATCACGGAAACGTATGTGGCGTTTGGCGCCCAAACAGCAAAATAATATCCGGAAGTATCCAGCACTTTGCGCGGATGCGATCCGAAGATTTCATATAAACGATAATGGGTGCCGTTTTGAAAATTGCTGATGTCGGAATCTGAAAAAAGAGAGTAATTCCAAACTGGTTTTGTTGAATCAACAAAATGAGTATGTTCGTAACTGGCTATCACATGTTTACCTTCATCTAAATATACGATCTTATTCTCAGCCTGCCGTTTTTTTCAATTCAGGAATAATGACTTTTCGGGCCTGCATCTTCATCTTTCCCGTTGAGCAATAATCCGATGAAAAAAGAATAAGTAAAATGCCAGCTGAAGAACGGATTTCATACTGTCGAAAGTTCGTTCCGGTTTATTTTTATTGCGCCGGGATCGTAAACATAAATCACGCTTACTGCGGCGCAGAGCATAAAAATACCTGCCAGCACAATTGCATACACGGGCTGATTGTTATATATATATTTTACAGCAGGCCCACCGATCACACCATTGACAATCTGGGGAATGGTGATGAAGAAATTGAAAATACCCATGTAGATGCCCATTTTTCCTGGCGGGATGGAACTTGAAAGAATGACATAAGGCATGGCCAGGATGCTGGCCCAGGCAATACCCACGCAGGCCATGGAAAAAATCAGGAACTCTTTGCTGGGTGCGAAAAAAAAGGAGATCAACCCAATGCCTCCGACGATCAGGGAAATGGAATGCGTCCGTTTGCGGCCGATCTTTCCTGCAATGGAGGGAAGAAAAAGTGCATATATAGCGGAGACTCCATTGTAAATACCAAAAATGACGCCAGTCCAGTCCTGAGCGTCGTGATACAATTTCGAACTTTTGTCCGTTACCGGCAATCCGAAGATATGAGTGGCGATGGAATCTGTCGTAAATACCCACATCCCAAATAAAGCAAACCAGGAAAAAAACTGGACGAGTCCGAGTTGCTTCATGGTCCTTGGCATTTTTTTCAGGTCCTGGAAAATATTTCCCAGGCCTTTGTCATGGTCCGGATTCTTCCCGTGAAATTTTTCATATTCTGCAGGAGGATATTCCTTTGTTTTAAATACGGTCCACAAAATACTTACAATAAAAACGGAAGCGCCGATATAAAAACCAAGTTTTGTATTCATGGCCACACGGCCCGCAGGGGCCTCGTTGGAGATCCTGAACCAGTTGTGGAGGATATAAGGAATGAATGACCCGGCCACGGCACCAATGCCGATCAGGAAGGTCTGGATAGAAAATCCCATCGTTCTTTGGGAGTCCGGCAGATTGTCGGCCACCAGGGCCCGGAAAGGTTCCATTGCCAGATTAAAACAGGCGTCCATGATTGCCAGGAACCCGGCGCCGATGAAAAGAATAGGTCCAATGGCCGTAAAGAGATTTGCATTCGGCATGAGGATTAGGGCCGTTGCAGAAAACAAGGCTCCGGCAAGAAAATAAGGGCGCCTTCTTCCAAGTCTCGTCCAGGTACGATCGCTGTAATGACCCACAATGGGCTGAATAATGATGCCGACGATCGGTGCGACCAGCCAGAACCAGGAAAGTTTGTCAACATCGGCACCATAATTCCGAAGAATGCCGCTCGCGTTTCCATTCTGTAGCGCGAAACCAAACTGGATACCCAGAAAGCCGAAACTCATGTTGAATATCTGCCAGAATGATAATTTCGGTTTGGGGATGGTGGCGGTAGTGCCCGATGGCGCGGGCATTGTTGATGCTGACATAGGCGATCGTTAGTTGGTTTAAATCACAAATCCATTCGGAATTACCGCACCTTTTTTAATAACCACGATTCCGTCTTTTACAGTGTATAAGGAATGATCGGTATTTTCCAGGTGTGATCCGCCATTTATGCGGACATCGTCTCCTATCCGGCAGTTTTTATCAACGATTGCATTGCGCACATAACAACGGTTGCCAATGCCGACCGAAGGCAAACCATGTTGTTTATCATCCTCTATTTCCTCAATGGTTTCGTAAAAATCAATTCCCATCAGGTAGCTGCTGACAATGGTGGTGCCACTGCCAATCCGCGTACGGATGCCGATCACACTATTTTCTATACGGGAAGCATTGATAATGCAACCTTCTGCGATAATCGTTTTTTCCAGTGTAGTTCCACTGATCTTGGCCGGTGGCAGCATGCGTGCGCGCGTGTAAATGGAATTGTTATTATCAAACAGGTTAAAATCGGGGATATCATTGGTCAGGCCCAGGTTTGCTTCAAAGAAAGAATAAATATTTCCGATATCCGTCCAATAGCCGTCGTATTGATAGCTGACCACTTTGTATTTTTCAAGTGACTGGGGAAGTATTTCTTTTCCGAAGTCAGTCGCCTCCACATATTCATTCTGCAGCAGGTCCTGCAGCAGCTGACGGTTGAAAATATAAATGCCCATGGATGCGAGATATTTTCTGCCCTGACTCTGCATGAGTGGACCTGTATCGCTTTCCCAGTCTTTCAGTATTTCCTTTTTTGGTTTCTCGGTGAAAGAAGTAATAAAACCATCTGAATCTTTTTTCATGATCCCAAAATCAGAAGCTTCCCTCTCGGCTACGGGAATGGTGGCGATTGTTATTTCCGCCTTGCTGTTGATATGATTGTTGATCATATTCATGAAGTTCATTTGGTAGAGTTGGTCACCGGAAAGGATAAGGATATATTCCCCTTCAAATGGTCCGAGATGGCGAAGACATTGCCTTACGGCATCTGCAGTACCCTGGTACCAGGTCGGATTATCCGGCGTTTGTTCTGCTGCAAGAATATCAACAAAGGCCTTGCTGAAAGCGCTGAAATGATATGTGTTTTTTATATGCCTGTTCAGGGATGCGGAATTGAACTGGGTCAGCACAAACATGCGGTCAATTCCCGAATTCAGACAATTTGAAATGGGTATATCCACCAACCGGTATTTCCCTGCGATGGGAACGGCCGGCTTGGAACGGCTGGCGGTCAAAGGATACAAACGGGTGCCTGCACCACCACCTAGAATCACAGCTAGCACTTTATTTGTCATAACATTCGAATTTTAAAAAGAGTATTATAAAGAAGCATAAAGATCACCATAATGTTTCATACTGGTTTCCCAGCTAAAATCCAGCCGCATCATTCTTCTTCTCATTTCGTCCATCAGCAGGGGGTCCGTATACAACTGAACTGCGCGCCAGATCGCATGTGTGATGTCTCCAATGACAGGGTTGTTAAATCTTATACCATAACCATCCGGATCTCCAAAATCCCTTACCGTGTCTCTCAGGCCTCCCGTACTCCTTACGACGGGCATCGTCCCGTAACGCATCGCGTACATCTGATTTAGTCCGCAGGGTTCAACCCGGGATGGCATAAGAATAAAATCTGTTCCGGCGTACATCAGGTGGCTGAGCGATTCATTATATCCGATATAGATACTACAATCTCCGGAGCTGAGTGTTCTCGCCCTTTCCAGATTTTGTTCTATCATGGGAGATCCGCTTCCCAGGATCAGAAAATTCATTTTTCTGCCGATATAATAAAACGAATCTCCAATGGCCTGCGGTAAAAGATCAGCTCCTTTCTCGCCAACGAGGCGACCGATAAAAGCGAGCAGCGGTTTTTGCTCGTCCAGCGAAAACCGTTCGCACAGCAATTTTTTATTTTTAGCTTTCCCGTCTGTTTTGTTCTTTATGTTGTAATGGTTTTCGATATAGCTGTCCGTTTCCGGATCCCAGACATTCATATCAATGCCATTCAGTATCCCTGTACATTTTCCTTTTTCGTATTCGAAGAGGGCTTCCAGACCGTTGGCCGACCAGCGGAGTTCTTCGAGGTAACTGGGGCTTACTGTGGTCACCTTCCAGGCACATCGGACGCCGCAGGCCAGGGAGTTGATAGAATTTTTCCATTCCAGCAGACCGGATTTCCAATTGTCCCAGGCCGGTATGAAATAGCTTTTGTCCCATCCCAGCCATCCCTGATATTCCGCGTTGTGAATGGTGAGCACGGTCGGGATACCCTGAAGGTGCTGGTACCTATAACAATGCTTGATCATGAAGGGAATCAGGGCTGCCTGGTGATCATGCACGTGGATTACATCCGGACGGTGCTTCCATGCCGCAACCCAGTCAACCACGGCTATCTGAAATGCAACGAACCTTGCAGGATCATCATCATATCCATAAATCTTTTCCCGATCGAGTAAGCCATTGATATCAACCTGATAAAGATCAAATCCGAGAACATTGGTTTTTTCTTTGATGATTGTATAAATGAACCACCAGTTTCCCAGATTGGTATAGCCTTTATGAACAACGTCCCACTCATGGGTATTCAGGAACTTGGTTTTGTACATGGGCATCACCACTTTGGCAATATAACCCGCCTCATGCTGGTATTTAGGCAGCGCCCCGACAACGTCCCCCAGCCCCCCTGCTTTTGCAACCGGATAACATTCTGCTGAAACATGTAAAATTTCCATCGGGATGATGTATCTGGTTATGAGGACCCTTCCAATTGATATTCAATTTAGGAAGGATTTAGGGATTCCCGTGAGATATGAAAAAATTTTTCGCCAAGCGAAAACTTGACTACTTTCAACACTCATTTAAAATATATCCCCGCTTATGAGCCAAACGAAACAGCCAACCAATGGCGGAGCTTTAGCTACTTTAGTTATCGTGTTTTTTTTCTGGGGATTTATTGCTGCATCCAATAGCATCTTTATTCCATTTTGCAGGACCCATTTCCATCTGAATCAATTTCAATCTCAATTGATCGGATCTGCATTTTATGGAGCTTACTTTATTGGATCTTTATTCCTGTATTTATTATCAAGTCTGGTAGGTTATGATATATTGAATAAAATCGGATATAAAAGAGGGATCGTGCTTGGGCTCCTGATTTCGGTTGCCGGCGCATTGTTAATTATTCCTTCCGCCAATTTCAATTCATTTCCTGCAATCCTGGGTTCATTCTTCGTGGTTGCCTTGGGATTTTCACTGCAGCAGACGGCTGCCCAACCTTTCGCTATTGCGCTTGGGGACCCGGCGACGGGTACCCACAGGTTAAACCTTGCGGGGGGAATTAATTCTCTTGGCACTACCCTGGGTCCAATCATCGTTAGTTATTTCTTGTTTGGAACGCCTTCGGCCGCCAGTAAAATTATTACCGTAACCAATATAAACACCTTATACCTGATCGTGGCTGCCGTATTTCTTGCTGTAGCCTTGTTTTTTGCGTTCTCCAAACTCCCGGAAGGAAAGGATGATGCTGCTTTTGAAGGCTCGAAAAAAGCCTCCATGTCCCTGGTTACGTTAACCGTACTGATGCTCATTATTATAATGATCGGGCAATTTACAAGTATTGGAAAACTGGAATTAACAGGCCTCACCATTTTGCTGGTATTTGCAGTATTATTTATTTCTTATAACAAGGCATCAAAAACTAGTGACGGATGGGGCGCTATGAAATATCCGCAACTGATTCTGGGCATGATAGGCATCTTTGTATACGTAGGTGTTGAGGTAACGATTGATAATAATTTCGGGGCATTGTTAAAATCTCCCGGATACCTTACAACAGCAGGACTGCTGGACAAAGAAATTTCAAAATATATTACGCTTTATTGGGGAAGCCTCATGATTGGAAGATGGACGGGCGCAATCGGTGTATTCAATCTTTCCAAAATCGGAAAAACAATAGCCACGATCGTTGTTCCATTCATTGCATTTGCTTTCGTGCTTTTTATTAACCATACTTATGGCAATTCGATCAGAGACCTTCTTCCTTATTCCTGCTGGGTTGCTGTAGCCGTAATTGCGTTCTTTATCGGACAGCAAAAACCGGTGAAGACCTTATTGACCGTAGCCCTGCTTGCTACCGCTGCCATGCTTCTCGGCGTATCTTCCAAAGGTCTTTTTTCGGTGTACTGTTTTATGGCAGGCGGTCTTTTCTGTTCCGTAATGTGGCCAAGCATTTTTGCTCTGGCCGTTGCCGGTTTGGGCAAATATACCAGCCAGGGATCTGCATTTCTGATTATGATGATACTGGGTGGTGCGGTTATTCCGCCATTTCAGGGATCAATCGGGGATAAAACAAATAACATGCATATTTCCTATCTCGTTGCTGCGGGATGTTTTGCAGCCCTTGCTATATTGGCGATCAGAATGCGCACGATCCTGAAATCCCAGGGACTTAATTTTGACGAGCAGATCGGGGGAGCCCATTAAATAAAAAAGCATGGCAAAAGCAACTTCAACGCCGGCTTCAATGGAGCCATTAGCGGTAGGCATCGATATTGGCGGAACCGGGACCAAGTTTGGTATCGTTGATCGCATTGGGAATGTTTTATTTTCTGGTGAAATTTCAACGAAAAAACACAAACAGGTAGAAACATTTATTGATGAGTTGCATGAGAATCTCTCAGTTCTCATTCAGAATTCGGGTGGTCCGGGAAGGATTCGCGGCATAGGTGTCGGTGCGCCCAATGGAAATTATTATACGGGCACGGTTGAATATGCTCCAAATCTGCCCTGGAAAGGAATTATTCCGCTCGCCCAGCTCATCCAGGATAAATTTCAACTTCCGAGTATTCTCACTAATGATGCCAATGCCGCAGCCATCGGTGAAATGATGTATGGCGCTGCAAAAGGCATGAAAGATTTTATTATGATCACGCTGGGTACCGGAGTGGGTAGTGGCATTGTGGCCAACGGCCACCTGATATTGGGCCATGATGGTTTTGCGGGCGAACTCGGGCATACCATCATCATTCCGGAAGGCCGCTTTCATGGAGGCACCGGTAAGTACGGATCCCTCGAAAGTTATGCATC
>JANWIY010000160.1 GCA_025449645.1 Chitinophagaceae bacterium
ATGGTTGATGGTTGATGGTTGATGGTTGATGGTTGATAAATCTTACGTGAAAATTCGAAATGAGTTGATATTGAAAGATACTGTTGGAATTAAATATTCATGTACTCATTCTATTGGAGTATTACACGCAAAGTCCATCAACCATCAACCATCTACCCCTTTCATCAACCATCAGCCATCGACTTTCTTACCGCGCAATTTCCTATACAGCCTGATCGCCAGTATCAGAACAATCGCGAGAGTAATAATTCCAATCACAGCTCCCAGCCAACTCATGGCTTGCTTCACCGTTGCGAGAAAAACAATAGCGAATAAAAGTAAGGTGGCCAGTTCATTCCAGATGCGCAGTTTTTGGGAACTGTAACGGAATACGTCACGCATTTGCTCCCTGTAGATCCGGTGTAGAGAAAAATGATAGAGATAAAGCAGAATCACAAATATGAGTTTTACCTGTAGCCAGGGCGGCGTGGCTCCCATCTCCCACCAGAGCCATGGGCCGAAAATTAGCGTGAGGATTGCAGACGGCCAGGTGATTCCAAACCATAACCTTCTTATCATAATCCGAAACTGCGCAAGGAGAATACTTTTTTCTGCTCCAGGTTTTTCCGCCGCTTCCGTATTATAAATGAAAAGTCGAACGATATAAAACATCCCGCTGAACCAGGTAACTATAAATATGATATGTAGTGCTTTAATATATGGATACATAAGCTTCATTGTTCCTGGATCCAGCCGGCCAGGGCTTTCACCAAAAGGGGATCCGTATTCAAGCAAGGAATTAAATCAAAAGAAATTCCTCCTGATTTGAGGAAACTCTCTTTACCCCGGATCGCAATTTCTTCAAGTGTTTCGAGGCAGTCGCTTACGAAGGCAGGACAAATCACCAGCAGTTTTTTAATACCCTCATTCGGCATATCCTGAAATCTGAAATCAGTGTAAGGCTTCAGCCATTCCTCCCTACCCACACGCGACTGGAAAGAAAAGCTAAATTTCTCTTCCGGCAGATTCAGGCTTTCCGCCACCAGTCGCATGGTCGTCAGGCACTGATGCCGGTAGCAGGTGGCATGCGCCGGAGAAGCCATTGAACAGCAATCCAGCGACTGAAGGCAATGCTGATGTGTCGGATCTGTTTTCTCGAGGTGTCTTTCCGGAATTCCGTGAAAGCTGAACAGCAGATGATCATAGTCACGTTGCAGCCAGGGTCGCACATGTTCCGTCAGCGCATGAATATACTCAGGACGCTGATAAACGGGCGGCAGGAATTTCTGCCGGAACCTGAATCTTCTCCGGTGATGGATGGCTTTCGCATGTTCAACCGCCGTTTCATAGGAAGACATTGCATAGTGCGGATAAAGTGGTACCGCAATAACTTCTTCCAGATCGGGTATTTTTTGTAAAAGTTCCAGGTAAGCAATGTCAATGGAGGGATTTCCATACCGCATGGAAACAGCAACGGGATCAGGCACCAATTCCTGCAATCGTGCAGCCAGTTGAAATGTAAGCTGTATTAGCGGAGATCCTTCCGGAGTCCAGATCTTACGGTATGCTTCGGCTGATTTAGGCGCCCGTCGGGGTACAATGATTCCCTGGACAATTACTTTGCGAAAAAGCCAGGAATAGTCGATCACCCGGTCATCAAACAGGAACTCATTCAGGTATTTCCTTACATCCTTTACATCGGCAGAATCAGGAGAGCCCAGGTTCATTAAGATAATACCCCGTCTGGAAATTGCCATCCGCAAATGTAATTACTCAGCACAACAGAAATTCCACAGGCTCGGGCCCAATAAATTCATGCTTTACAAATGACATTATTATGACACTAAAATGCCGAGTTAAGGAATGCAGCAAGTAATTTTGTCAATCTATTAATACCCGGATGAGCAGAAACCAGGCGGCTGAACTTTCCAGATTTTTTGTTGCAGGAATTAATTATAAAAAAACCGATACAGGGATTCGCGGCCTTTTTGCGGTTGGTTCTGAACAATACGATCAGATCCTGAAAAATGCATCATCTTACGGAGTACAGGACCTTCTTGTTTTATCCACCTGCAACCGCACCGAAATCTACGGAATTGCAGAAAATCCACAGCAACTCGTTCTCCTCCTGTGTTCCCAGACAGAAGGAAAGGAAGAAGTGTTCAATGAACTGGCTTATGGTAAAAAAGGTTTAAATGCTATCCGGCATCTTTTTGAGGTGGCAGCGGGTTTGGATTCCCAGATTCTGGGTGATTATGAAATCGTAGGACAGATCCGCCAGGCTATGAAATTTGCCAGAGAAAGAAATTATATTCATCATTTCCTGGAAAGGACGCTCAACCAGGTGCTGCAGGCTTCGAAAGATATTAAGAATCAAACGGCGCTTAGCGATGGAACAGTTTCCGTTGCGTTTGCTGCAGTGCATTATATACGTGAAAACATTAAGGACATCAGTGATAAACGGATCCTTTTATTAGGAACGGGTAAAATTGGAAGTAACGCGTGCAAAAATATGGTTGACTACCTCGGCACGACTAACATCACGCTGATCAACCGCACGAATGAAAGAGCCGAAGATCTTGCCTCCATACTGAATTTGCGTTGTGTTTCCATGGGTCAGCTGCAGGAAGAAATCAATAGGGCAAACATCATCCTCGTGGCTACGAATGCTGCGGAGCCTGTAATCTCAGCTGCACAGTTTTTGCATACAAATGATAATAAACTGATTATTGACCTTTCCATTCCCTGTAACGTGCACAAAGACGTTGCTGTTCTTTCCAATATTAACCTGGTTGACGTAGATAATCTTTCCAGGATGAAAGATGAGACCCTTCAGCGCCGTGCAGCGGAAGTGCCCAAAGCCCGTGCGATCATTGCCGGCCATGTGGAGGAATTACTCGAATGGCATGAGATGCGCAGGCATGTTCCGGTGTTAAGGGAAGTGAAAATAAAACTACAGGAAATTGACCGTTCTCCTTTATTTGATAAACAGAGCCACCGGAAAGTCCCGTCTCTAGCTACAGACCAGAAAATACAGCGCGTATTGAATGGCATGGCTTCTAAAATGCGCCGCGAAAACCAACGCGGTTGCCAGTATATTCAGGCAATCAATGAGTTTATCGCGGGATAAACAGACCGAACATGTCAAAAATAATCAGGATCGGCACGCGGGATAGTCAGCTTGCCTTGTGGCAGGCTTCACGGGTCCGGCATTTATTAAAAAGCTCCGGCCTGGTTTCCGAAATCGTAACGATAAAAAGCGAAGGAGATCTGGACCTGACTACACCCCTTTACGCGATGGGCGTTCAGGGAATATTTACACGCAGCCTGGATCAGGCCATGCTGAACAATCAAATTGATCTGGCAGTTCATTCGATGAAAGATGTTCCTGTTCAGCTTCCCAAAGGGATTGTTGAAGCCGCTGTGCTGGAACGGGATAATCCGTTTGACCTGTTGGTACTGCGCGAAAAAACAACCACCGGTTTTATTGATCAACATCAGTCATGCACGATCGCATCCAGCAGCCTCAGAAGAAAATCACAATGGCTGCATCGTTTTCCTGGTGATACTATAGAACCTATTCGCGGAAACGTTAATACACGCTTGAAAAAACTGGGTGAAAGCAAATGGGCAGGAGCCATTTTTGCCGCAGCCGGACTTGAAAGAATCGGCCTGCGACCGGTAAACGCAATTGAACTTGATTGGATGTTGCCCGCCCCTGCGCAAGGCGCCCTGTTGCTGGTGTGCCGCGAAAGCGAGGAAGCGCTGCGAGAATCCTGTGCAAAGCTAAACGATGATCGCACTGCATTCTGCACAAAAATCGAAAGAGATTTTTTGTCGGCATTGATGGGAGGATGTTCCACACCGATTGGTGCACTGGCCGAAATTGAAAATGAAGAAGTTTATTTTCGCGGTAATATTTCAGGCAGAGATGGGAAACATGTTCTTCATATAGAAAAAAGAATTTCCACTGAACTGGCAGCATCCCTTGGGATTTCTGCCGCGCATGAACTGCTGGCCGATGGAGGATATGAATTAATCCGGGAAATTGAACATGCCTGATCGCCGTTTCACGATATTATCAACGGGGTCTGCAGGACTAACCGAAACCAGGATTGCGGAAAAAACAAATCCCGGTTCTCTGCGCAGTATTGTCTTTGAAGAAATTCCCTTTATTAAAATCGTATTGAATACCGATGACGACACCCGGGAGAAGATCCAGTTTTATGCCCGTAAATCATTGTATGCTATTTTTACCAGTGCAAACGCCGTCAGAGCAGTGGTTTCCGTTTTACGGAACATACCGGAATGGAAAATATTTTGTGTTGGCAGCGAGACCAGAAAGCGCGCGGCTTTATTTTTTGGTGCATCTGCAATTCTGGATCATGCCGGAAATGCGGAAGGGCTTGCCGGGAAAATTATTCAGCAAAAACCAACGCAGGCAGTTTTCTTTTGCGGTGATCAGCGAAGGGAAGTACTGACTGAAAAACTTAATGAATCGGGAATAATGCTGCAGGAGCTGGTCGTATACAGGACGCAGGCGACGCCAATAAAACTAACCAAGACCTATGACGCGATCCTGTTTTTTAGTCCAACGGCAGTCGTTAGTTTTGTTTCCATGAACTGTATTGCTCCCCATGCCGTCTTATTTGCCCTGGGAACCACGACTGCCTCAGCTTTAAAAAAAGCCTGCAAGAATGAAGTTGTCATTTCTCCAAAACCAGATAAGGAATTTATTTTACAAATGGCCATTGCTTATGGCCAGACACACCCGATAACCTGATTATGCTGAAAAATGATTTGATACTGAGAACGCTTGCGGGGCTTGCCACTGAACGTCCGCCGGTCTGGATGATGAGGCAGGCAGGGCGTTATCTTCCCGAATACAGGAAGCTACGCGAAAAATATTCTTTTTTCGAGCGTGTGCAAACGCCTGCTCTGGCTGCTGAGATTACGCTGCAGCCAATAGATCAGCTGGGTGTTGATGCAGCCATCCTGTTTTCCGATATCCTGGTTGTTTTACAGGCCATGGGGCTCGAAGTGCAGTTATTAGAAAATACGGGACCGGTTTTGCCTGATCCCGTCAGATCAGAGGCCGACGCGAAAAGGGTATATGTTCCCGATGTTGAGGACGCATTAAGTTATGTATTCGATGCCATCAGGTTAACAAAACAGGAATTGAATGGGCTTGTTCCATTGATTGGATTTGCAGGCGCTCCATGGACCCTTCTTTGTTATATGGTGGACGGAAAAGGATCCAAAACATTTGATCTCACTAAATCATTCTGTTATTGCCAGCCCGAACTCGCCCACCGGCTCCTGCAGAGACTAACGGATACGAGCATTAATTATCTCCTGCAACAAGTAAAGGCGGGAGCAGATGTAGTGCAATTATTCGACAGTTGGGGTGGATTATTAGGGCCAGAAGATTTTGAAATATTCTCCATGCAATATATGCGGAAAATCATTGAGGCATTGAAAGGTGAAGTGCCTGTCATCCTGTTTGCCAAAGGTGCCTGGCATTCACTGGCATCAATGGCGGCTACAGGAGTGTCATGCATCGGAGTGGATTGGTGCATCCGACCGGGTATGGCGCGTGAAATGGCGGGAAGCCAGGTTGTACTTCAGGGAAATTTTGATCCTGCGCGTTTACTCACGCCTAAGCCAGAGTTGAAAAAGCAGATCACCCGGATGCTGAATGCATTCGGTCCGGGCAAACATATCGCCAACCTTGGCCATGGGATCCTTCAAAATGTACCAGTTGATCATGCAAAATTATTTGTGGATACGGTTAAAAATCATGTTTACCAAAACAGCTTTGAAAAAAGTTCACTATGAACGCGGCGGCACTTTTTAAAAAGGATACAGCTCTTTTCAGGGAGAAGTGGATAGGATATGTCCACAGGCTGCAGGATACGATCTGCGCTGCTTTGGAAAATGCGGACAGCAAATCGACTTTCAGGTCTGACAATTGGGAAAGATCCGGAGGAAAAGGAGGAGGAGGCAAAACCAGGGTGCTTGAGAATGGCAATGTATTTGAAAAAGCCGGCGTGAATACGTCCGTAGTTTACGGCCATGTTTCTGATACCATGAGAAAGCAATTAGAAATTGACGGATATACATGGTTTGCCTGCGGATTATCGCTGGTCATACATCCGCTGAATCCAAATGTGCCCACGGTGCACGCCAACTGGCGTTTCTTTGAGGTATACGATGAAGCCGGATTTGTGAAGGACAGGTGGTTTGCCGGCGGAACAGACCTCACTCCATATTATTTATTTGAAGAGGATGCAATGCATTTTCACATGACACTGAAAACCGTGCTGGATTCATTTGACGGTGCACTATACCCTTTGTATAAAAAAAACTGCGACGAATATTTCGCCAACACCCACAGAAATAGAGAAACCCGGGGAATCGGCGGGATATTTTATGATCATCTCCGGCCGGAAGACGAAGTGGGAGCGGAAAGATTATTAGAATTTCAGCAGCGAAACGGTGATGCATTTTTGCTGGCCTATCTTCCAATCGTAAATAAAAGAAAAGATATGCTTTATGGTGAAAGGGAGATTTTCTGGCAGGAGATCAGGAGAGGAAGATACGTGGAGTTTAATTTAATTCACGACCGGGGAACTCTATTCGGCTTGAAAACCAGGGGAAGAACGGAAAGTATATTGATGAGCCTTCCGCCAAGAGCCAGATGGGTCTATGATTATCTGCCGGAACCCGGCACAAAAGAAGATGAACTGCTGCAGGTATGTTTGAAGCCAAGAGAATGGGCAAATGAGAATTTGAAAAATTGAAAATTTTAAAAATTGATAATTAACATGGGACAAGAATGGAATATTGAATGTGCCGAAGGAACAATCAACCAATGAGAATTTCCTGTGCCCAATTGTTAAAAGTTCTTACTTTTTACTTTTTACTTTAAAAAAAATGCACTTACAAAAACGATCCAGAATATTAAGAGCCTCTCCGGCCATCCGGAGCCTGATTGCAGAAACCAGCCTTTCTCCGAACGATTTTCTCGTCCCCTTATTCATTGATGAGGGCAGGCAGGTGCGCACGGAAATTGCTTCAATGCCCGGATACTACAGGAATAGCCTGGATATTACGGTAAATGAGGTGAAAGAATTGTACGGGATGGGGTTAAGAAGTATATTGATCTTTATCAAATGCAAGGAGGAGTGGAAAGACAATACCGGAAAAGAAGCCTGGAATAAAAATGGGCTTATGCAGCGGAGCATTCGTGAAATCAAACAAGCCGTTCCCGGGATGCTGATCATGACTGATGTCGCGCTGGATCCTTATTCATCCTATGGGCACGATGGCATCGTAAAAGATGGTGAAATTGTAAATGATGAAACTGTTGAAGCATTGGTGAAAATGAGTCTTTGTCATGCTGAGGCGGGAGCTGATTTCGTGGCTCCTAGTGATATGATGGACGGACGGATAGGGGCTATCAGAAACGCATTCGAACAAAATGGATTTACAAACACAGGCATCATGGCCTATAGCGCAAAATATGCATCCTGC
>JANWIY010000161.1 GCA_025449645.1 Chitinophagaceae bacterium
AGGATGCTGTTGACAGCCTCACTCCTGAGCAGAGTCATATTGCAGATTTCTGGGACGATAATCCGTTTAAGCTGAATGTATCGGGACATCTTATGTTCGGTACGAAAAAGTTTTCACCGGGCGGACACTGGATGGGCATAGCCGGTATTGCGGCAATAAAATCAGGTGCCGATTTCTCGAAAACGGTTTGCGGATTTGCAAAAACTGCGATTGCCGAATTTGATGCATTCATCCAATGCTGGAATTTTAAATATATTTATAATACCTTAAGACCTGAAACGGCAATAAACAAGTATATTGACCCGAACTGGAAACCGCATCTGCAAACGCCTCCATTTCCGGAATATACCTGCGGCCATTGCACGATTTCAGCGGCAGCCGCCGAGGTATTGTCAAGTGTATACGGGGCTAATTTCCCTTATACTGATTCTACCGAACTTGAATTCGGTATCCCGAAAAGATCATTTACTTCTTTCCGGAATGCTGCGCTGGAAACAAAGGTCTCCCGTTTTTACGGAGGCATACACTATAAGTACTGCACTGAAATCAGCTATGTAATGGGCAGGGACATTGGAGAGCTGATCGTGAAGCGTCTGAAAATGAAAAAGGCTTAGTATGCATGCTTATGAGAATTGGAGGATGAATAAGAGACCGGAATTGTTTCTCCTGCTTTACGGGATCTCTGGATTTATTCTTTTCGCGTCAGTCGTTGCCTGCAATCAAACGACGGCGCTGGTAAAACCTCCAATATCCGTACAACCGCCTGACGGCGGCAGGGATACGATTAAACTGGGTGACAGCCTCGTGCTTCACCCTTTAATAGAAAATAACGCAAACGGATATTATAACTGGACCCTCAACGGAGTTTCTGTTTCTGCCGATTCAGTTTACACTTTTGTGCCGGCGCAGATGGGAGATGATCAGATCAGTGTGAAAGTTTCCAATGCTGGCGGTGAAACTTCCGTGAGTTATCAGGTGCATGTTTGGGGAAGATATGAGAACGGCTACTTTATTGTCAACGAAGGCATAGCCGGGCAGGGTGCCGGAACCCTTGCGTTTTACCGGTATGATACCCAAAAGCTGGAAGACAGTGTCTTTAATAAGGAAAACCCGGGCAGGGACCTTGGTCCGCTTTCATCAAGCCTTGCATTTGGTACCATCTACAATAATCAGGTCTTCCTGCTGTCAAAAACAGGAGGACCCCTGGTTTTGGCGGATCCCTATTCATTAAAAGAGACGGGAAGGATTCCGGCCGATCCTGCAAACGACTTTCGATTCTTCCTCGGGCTGGATAATAATCATGGCCTTGTGAGTACAGCGGATGGCATTCTCCCGCTCAACCTCCAATCCCTGGCCCTGGGTCCGAAAATTACGGGTGTTGACGGGGAAACGGGAGACATGGCTAAATCCGGGAATTATATTTTCGTTTTGTCGCGCGCACAGGGAGTGATTGTATTGGATGGAAGCAGCATGGCTGTCGTGGATACGATTGCAGGAATAGATGCTGCTTTTGCATTGAGCAGAGATGGCGCCATATGGGCTGCCGGGGACAGTTTACTCGTGAGGATCGATCCGGCCACGCTGGATACACAAAATATTGCGTTGCCGTTTCCGGTGAATAGCTCCTGGCCCGGCTGGCATCCGGGATCTATCCTGGGTTCTACCGGGGATAATGCGATTTATATTGCGGACAGTACAGCAACCAACGGAGCAGCCGATATTTATAAATATGTTATCGGAGATACAAACTCTGTGAAGACAGCATTTATTTCCCTTTCGTCCGGGAAACAAATTTCAGGAATGGGACTTGCATATAACCCAAAAACGGTGCAACTGATGCTTACGACTTCGCAGAATGGAAGTTCGGTAAACGTGAATGCAAACGGGATATTCAGTTATGGTTTGTCCAACGCTTCCCCTCAGGGCCAGGTTCTGTATTCGGGGTCTGAATTTCCGGAAATGCTTTTCTTCCATTAGAATCATTTGCAGATTCAGATATTTCAGTTAAGTGTTAAAGGTTGAAAAACTCTTTGCAGGTTCGGGGCAGTACTCATTTTTTAAACTGGAATGGAGATGGCAGCTGTCGTTTCCGGTATACTATCGTTTATGGATAACCGAAAAATAACCGGCGGTCTTAAAACTTCCTCTTGACCTTGCTGAAATCCTTACTGACGGTGGCTCCCATGTCGCCAACCGTATCCGTGGTCGCATTTTTCATATGCACTTTAAACTGGCAGTCGAAAACCGTTTTATCTTCATAATAAGCCACGTCCAGCACAGTAAATTTAACCTTGGTCGAATCCACTCTTTTGGGCGAGTTCAGGTACTGGGCCATGGCATTTATGAGGTTGTTCTTCGTATCCTTTATCGCCGGTTTTCTAACGCATCCCGCACCGGCGATGACGAGTAAAACCCAGCATGCTATTAGGTTTCGTTTAAATTTTTTCATACGCACAAAATAAAAAAATAAAAGCAGATTGAATTTTTCCGGTATATGTGTAATTGGTACACGTTAAAATCTGATAAAGAATAGTTAAAAAAATATTAGGTCGTATTTGCATAATAGTTACATTCGCTTATAATTTCGAATCGTTAAACCAAAAGAACGAACTGCTTATGCCTACAAAATTTAAACTCATAGCGGGTCTGAATACCGCTATATTGCTTTTCGTTAGTTTCAGTCTTTTCGCCCAGGGCCCTGTAACAGGGCGGGTTTTATCCAATGCTGACAAACAGCCGATATCGGGTGCAACGGTGCAGATAAAAGGCACGAAACTCGGCACACAGACCGGTACTGACGGATCTTTCTCCATTACCTCACCCAGACCAAACAGCACTTTGATCATCACGGTGGTGGGATTTGAACCCCTTCAGATTCCTCTCGGAGGACAAACTTCGTTAGGGGACATCGTCCTCTCATTATCGGCATCGTCCCTGAACGATGTGGTGGTGACCGGGTATACATCCCAGAAGAAAAAGGATATTACCGGGGCCGTTGCGGTTGTGGACATTAAAAATCTTAAAAGCGTTCCCGGTACAACTACCGAATCCCTGCTCCAGGGTCAGGCAGCCGGCGTAACGGTTATTAACTCAGGCCAGCCCGGTGGCGGAAGCAACGTGAGAATCAGGGGTATTACAGGTATCAATAACGTTGACCCGCTCGTTATTGTGGACGGCGTGCAGAGCAGTATGCACGACCTGAACGTGGCTGATATCGAATCCATCCAGGTGCTGAAAGATGCCGGATCTACCGCTATTTATGGTATCCAGGGTTCCAATGGGGTTATCATCGTTACCACCAAAAGAGGTAAGGGTGGAAAAGCTTCCATTAGTTATGACGGATACTATGGAACGCAAAGACCCCTGAAGAATGGATTTAACCTTGCCGGAAGCCAGAATTGGGCTGACGTATTTTGGCTTCAATACTATAATGCCGGTATTGTTCCGGGCGATGCCTGGTTTGGTCAGGGAGGACCCTCTTATGCTCCACCTACTCTTCCGGCCTATCTTCAGCCAACACCGTTTGTGAATGTGGCACCTTATCCGGTTAATCCGAATTATACCGCATTGCAGGATCCGAAAACATATGATATCGTGAGCAATCAGATTACCAAGACCAACCAGGTCGGTACGGATTGGTTCCATGAAATCTTCAAACCTGCTGTCATAACCCAGCATACAATTTCTGCGAGCAACTCGACAGAAAGGTCTTCCTATTATTTCTCCCTCGGATATCTCGACCAGGAAGGAACCCTGATTGGAACCCACCTGAAGAGGTATAATGTGCGCGCTAATAGTGTTTTCAATGTGAAGGATCACGTAAGAATAGGGGAAAATGCTTACATTTTCTACAAGGACAATCCACAGGTTAGCAACCAGAATGAAGGGAATGCCATTTCACTTTCCTATCGTATTCCACCAGTTATTCCGGTGCATGATGTCATGGGAAATTATGCGGGCACACATACATTCACTGTCAACAACTCAGGAAACCCCGTTGCTGACCAGTTACGCGGCGTGAATAATAAGCAAAATGACTGGCAGATGAATGGTAATATTTTTGCCGAAGCAGATTTCTTTCGTCATTTTACGATCAGGACCAGCATTGGCGGAACAATTGATAATGATTATTATTACTACTTCGGCTATACACCCTACGAAAATGCTGAGGGTAGTACTGCAGCTAATAACTTCACAGAAGGTTCAGCTTACCAAAGTACTGTACTTTGGACCAATACACTTACCTACAATCAGATATTCGGAAAGCATAGTATAAAAGCACTCATTGGTACGGAATCCAAAAGTTTTTACGCCAGAGGTCTTCAGGGACAGAGGGCCAATTATTTTTCAACTGCTCCCAACTACTGGAGCCTTAACACGGGCGACCCTGCAACGCAAGGTAATTCGGGCCTTAATTTCGCCTATAATAACGGAGCCCCTGTATTCAACACCTTATATTCGCAGTTTGGCCGCGTAGATTATGCTTTTGAAGATAAATATCTCCTGAGTGGTACTATCCGTCGCGATCAATCCTCCCTTTTCTCACCTGGGGAACAAACCGGTATTTTCCCTTCAGGATCTCTTGGATGGAGAATTTCACAGGAAAACTTTATGAAGGATGTTTCCTGGATGAAGGATTTGAAATTAAGAGGAAGCTATGGTATAACAGGTAACCTGTCCGATGTTGATAACACAAACCCCTACGATTTGTATAGTTCTAATGCGGCTCATTCTTATTATGATATCAATGGTACTTCTACCAGCACTCAGCTTGGGTTTTATCCAAGTCATATCGCTAATGTGCAGGGTAACTGGGAAAAGGATATCCTTGCCGATGTGGGCGTTGATTTTAGCCTGAACAAGTTTGATGCAACAATTGACTGGTTCCAGAAAAAGATCAGCGGACTTTTGTTCCAGGCATCCCTTCCTAATACCGTCGGTGGAGCTACTTTTCCTTATGTGAATTTCGGAAATATTCAGAACACGGGTATTGAAGCTATGCTGGCTTATCATGGTATAGTGAATCAGGACCTTCGTTTTGATATCACGGGAACGATTACGCACTATAAGAGTTTAGTGTCCACCTTGCCCAAGGGGGTTCAATATTATGATTTTGGAAATGCAGGCTCTAATCGTATTGGTTCTTTCACCCGTTTTGAACCGGGCCGTGCCATTGGCGAGTTCTATGGCTATAAAGTGATTGGTTATTTCAAAGATGCTGCAGATGTTGCCAAATCACCAACCCAAAGCGGAGCTGCACCCGGAGAATTTAAATATGCCGATATTAACCATAGCGGCGCTATTACTGATAGCGACAGGACTTGGATAGGCAACCCAAATCCAAAATTTACGTATGGACTTAATTTAGCTGTTACCTGGAAGAACTTTGATTTCTCTGCTTTCTTCTACGGATCTTATGGGAATGATGTGTTCAACTATATTAAGTACTGGACCGTTTTCCCCCAGGTATTTGAAGGTAACGTCCAAAAAGATCTCTTGACGAATTCATGGACTCCGACTAACCTGAACCCGAAATATCCACAGATAACCAACAACGGTAATGTCAGTAATAGTGGAGCGATTAATTCATGGTATGTTGAAAATGGTTCCTATCTCAGGCTTAAATCCCTGAATATCGGATACAGCATTTCGCCTGCCATGTTGAAAAAGATCGGAGTAGACAGATTAAGGATTTATGTACAGGGCGCCAACCTCTTTACGATTACCAAGTATACTGGTTTGGATCCTGAATTGTCCGGTTCTAATCTGAGCGATCAGACGAATTTTGGAATTGATCTGGGTAATTATCCGGCCAACCAGAAGAACTACAATGTGGGCATAAATCTGACGTTTTAATTAAAGAAACTTTGAGCATTAACAATAAACTTTCCGCTATATGAAAAGATTACAATTTAAGATACTTATTCCCAGCTGTTTGGGAATCATGGTCTTACTCCTGGCTTGTGGTAAGAATTTCCTGAATAAACCACCCCTGGCCGTATTAAGCCCCCAGATCCTGGCTAACAAGGTCGGAGTGCAGGGGATCCTGATTGGCGCTTATGCGGATCTGGATGGGATCGGTGATGCCAACCTTCCCGGTACTGACTGGGGCGCTGCTGCTTCTAACTGGGTCTATGGTAATGTTGTCGCTGATGATGCGTATAAAGGATCCACAACCCAGGACCAACCGGATATCGTTCCTCTGATGCAGTTTAACGCTGCTGCAACTAATTCTTATCCTCAGGCCAAATGGGCCGCTATGTTAGATGGGGCCCAAAGGGCCAACAGTGTGATCCGCACAATGAGGCAGGCAACCGATCTTGTTGCTGCAGACACCGTGGAATTCAAGGCGGAGGCCCTTTTCCTTCGCGGTTTTTATCATTTAGAACTCAGAAAGGTGTTTCATTATCCGGTCTATGTTGACGAAACCATAGGCGTTTCCAACGCCGATGTTCCGAATATTGACGGCTCCGGAAATTATATTGAAATCTATCCCAAGATCGAAGCCGATTTTCAATATGCGATGGCTAATCTTCCGGCCACGCAGCCAAATAAGGGACAGGCAAATAAATATGCAGCAGAAGCATTCCTCGCTAAAGTTTATATGTTCGAGCAGAAATATGATCTGGCTAAACCGCTTCTGGATGACCTGATTGCCAATGGCGTAACAGCACATGGTGATAAATATGCATTGCAGACCAATTTCCAGCAAAACTTCAACCCGGATCCCGGAGCAAAGAACAGTGCTGAATCTGTGTTCGCGGTTCAGATGTCAGTAAATGACGGTTCAGGTGCTGCAGGAAACGGAAACGGTAATGCGGGTGATGAACTGAACTTCCCCTATGGCGGAGGACCCGGTGCCTGCTGCGGATTTAATAATCCATCCCAGGACCTTGCCAATGCCTTCAAGACAGATGCGAACGGCCTGCCCTTACTGGGCACTGCTTTCCAGGCTGGTAAAAGTGTAAGTGATCCGGCTGGCCCTTATGTCGGCAACCTGGATCCGCGCATTGACTGGACCATGGGCAGACAGGGGATTCCCTATCTGGACTGGGGTCCGCATCCGGGTGATACCTGGATCAGAAGCCCGGCAGATGACGGGCACTTCAGTCCCAAGAAAAATGTTTATGCCAAATCACAGCAGGGCACATATTCTGATGCAGAAAATAACTGGGCAAACGTTGAGCTGGATGCAAACAATGTTAATCTGATCCGCTTTGCAGACGTATTGCTCTGGGATGCAGAAGCGAATATCCTGGGCAGTGCAGCGAACCTGGATCAGGCAGAAACCTATGTTAATATGGTCAGGGCAAGGGCAGCCAGTCCGACAGGAATGGTTACAAGCGGAGCTTTTAATGCATCTACCTGGACATACACCGGAGGGGCTCCATCAGATACTTATAAAGTAGGTCAATATCCGGCCGGCGCATTTACTGCAGGCGGAGCGGCATATGCAATGAGTGCAGTGATCATGGAAAGAAGGATCGAGTTTGGCATGGAAGGCCATCGTTTCTTTGATCTGCAGAGATGGCAGGTGGCTAATCCTGGTTACATGACAACTATCATGACTACTTATATCGCCCTGCAGACCCCGATACATCCTGCCCAGTACCAGGGTGTGGTATTTACAGCAGGTAAAAACGAATATTTCCCGATACCACAGTCTCAGATCGATGCTGAAAACTCTACTGGTAAAATAGCATTGAAACAGATACCGGGATATTAATGAGTGAAATTTAATTTAATAGATTATTTTGACAAAGAGGCGGAGAACAATCTCCGCCTCTTTTCATTTGGAACAGGTACAGCCTGCACAGACTCATGAATGAAACATAATGATGCCGCCGGAGAGCAAAATTTTAGCACGGGCAAATGGAAGAATAATTAATTAATATTTTTTATTGTACATTTTTTTCCAGAAATTTCAATCATGATTGCACGTAAAGGCCGGATGATAAGCTGCCTTGCCTTGGTCAGCATTTTGTACCTGAGCGCTTGTAAAAATAAGAATACTCTCTTCCAAACCATTAGCCCGGAACACTCCGGCATCCATTTCAACAACCAGATTATTGAGAACGATTCCATCAATCCGCTGGATATGACAAATATCTACAACGGTGGCGGAGTAGGTGTAGGTGATTTCAATGGCGATGGATTGCAGGACATTTATTTTACTGGCAATACGGTGTCCAATCGCCTGTATCTAAACAAAGGAGATTTCAAATTCGAAGATATTACAGCTGCCGCCGGCGTGGATGGTGAAGGGGAATGGTGCCGTGGCGTTTCGGTAGTGGATATTAATAATGACGGTTGGCCGGATATTTATGTTTGTGCCACCATTAAATCAAATCCGCAGCAAAGAAGAAATCTGTTGTACATAAACCAGGGTCCGGATAAAAACGGTATTCCGCATTTCAAGGAAATGGCAAAGGAATACGGGCTGGGTGATACGCTTTATTCCACCATGGCCGCTTTCTTTGATTATGATAATGATGGCGACCTGGATATGTATCTCACGGTAAATGAAATTCCCAAAGGGTATAATGCCAATTTGTTCAAGCCGATCGTTACGGATGGTTCCTTCCCCAGTACCGGCAGGCTGTACAGGAACGACTGGAACGATTCCCTGAAACATCCGGTATTTACCGATGTATCCAAACAGGCAGGGATAACCACGGAGGGATTTGGCCATGATGTAACTATTGCGGATATCAATCGCGATGGCTGGAAAGATATTTATGTGAGCAATGATTTTATCGGAGACGATATTCTTTATATCAACAATCATGACGGCACATTTACAAATAAAATAAAATCTTATTTCAAGCATACTTCTGCCAACGGCATGGGTCAGGATATCGAGGACATCAACAATGATGGCCTTGCGGACGTTGTGGAACTCGACATGAACCCGCCGGATAACTTCAGAAAGAAAATGTTTCTGAATCCCAACAGCTATCAGATCTATCAGAACTCAGATTTTTTCGGTTACCAGTATCAGTATGTACGCAATAGCCTGCAACTGAACCAGGGCCCGCGGGTTAACAGTTTCGATTCCATAGGAGATCCGGTGTTCAGCGAGATCAGTTTTTATAGCGGTATTTCAGAAACTGACTGGAGCTGGACGCCGCTGGTTGCAGACTTTAATAATGACGGCTTTCGCGATGTGATCATAACCAACGGCTATCCGAAGGATGTAACCGATCATGATTTTATTAACTTCCACCGGCAAGCCAGGAATATCGCTTCCAAGCAAATGATATTAAGCCAGATCCCGCAGATAAAGATCCACAGCTTTGCTTTTCGAAATAATCAGGATCTCACGTTTACCGATGTTTCGGCAGACTGGGGCATGATGACACCCGGCTTTTCGAATGGAGCTGCATATGCTGACCTCGACAATGACGGGGATCTTGATCTCATTATCAATAATATCAATGATGAGGCGCATATCTACAGGAATATGTCAAGGGAAAGAGACCCGGATAATAATAACTACCTGCAGATCCGTTTCGCCGGGGACAGCCTGAATAAAAATGGTTTTGGCGCCTGGGCGGAACTGCATTATGACCATGGCAAACAGCAGATATATGAGAATACGCCCTACAGGGGTTATCTCTCCACCATACAGGATATTGCGCATTTTGGATTGGGAAAGATCCGGACAGTTGATTCCGTGATTATCAAATGGCCCGGTGGCAGGATGCAGCTGCTGCAGCATGTGGCATCTGACCAGGCACTAACGGTTCATATCGGGGATGCAAATTTGCATTATTCTTTTGAAAGGAAGGCTATTGATTCGAGTGCCTTGTTCACGGAGATCACGGATTCTACGGGTATACATTACCGTCATGAACAGCGTGATTATATCGATTTTAATATTCAGAAATTATTGCCCCACAAATTTTCCGAATATGGGCCCGCCATCGCTGTGGGGGATATCGATGGAAATGGTCTGGAAGATATGGTTGTGGGGGGATCTGCTTTTCACAGTGCACAGCTGTTTTTACAACAACCCGGAGGAAGGTTTATTCAGAAGGCACTATTGCCTGATTCCCTTTGCAGGAAGAAGGCTGCAGACGATCTCGGCATATTGCTTTTCGATGCGGATGGGGACGGGGACCAGGACCTCTATATTACGAGTGGCGGTTATGAGAGCGGGCATCAAAGTGCTGCCTATCAGGATCACCTCTACATCAACGATGGTAAAGGTAATTTTAAAGAGGATCCCGATGCGCTGCCGCAAAATTTTACAAGCAAATTATGTGTGCGCGCTGCGGATTATGACCGGGATGGAAAACTCGATCTCTTCATTTCCGGCCGGGTGGATCCGGGTAATTACCCTAAGCCGGTATCCAGTTTTATTTATCACAATGACTCCAGGGACGGCCATGTCCATTTTACCGACGTGACAAATACCGTTGCCAAAGATCTGGTCAATATCGGAATGGTATGTGATGCTGTTTGGACAGACTTTGACAATGACGGATGGCCGGACCTGATCCTCGCGGGCGAATGGATGCCGGTTACTTTTTTGAAAAATGATAAAGGTGTTTTTAGGAATGTGACGGAATCAACGGGGATCGGGGATAAAACAGGCTGGTGGAATAGTATTACGGCCGGCGATTTTAATAACGATGGGAAAATGGATTATATCGTCGGAAATCTCGGACAAAATTCGTTTTACCGCGGAAGCGAAAAATACCCCGTAAGAGCGTATGCCAAGGATTTTGACAATAATGGTATCTACGATGTGATTCCCTCCCTTTACCTTCCCGATGTGAACGGGGAGAAAAAAGAATTCCCTGCCCAGGGACGGGACGACCTGTTGAAGCAGATCACTGCCATGCGCAAGAAATTTCCTACTTATAAATCATTTGCATTAGCCACTATGGACCAGGTGCTCACCGATAAGGATCGCAAAGGTGCGCTGATTCTGAAAGCAAATGATTTTCAGACAGCTTTGCTGAGGAATGATGGCAATGGAAGGTTTACGCTTGTTCCTCTGCCCATGCAAGCTCAGCTCTCGGTAATTGATGGTATGGTGGCGGATGATTTTGACGGAGACGGGAACCTGGACCTTGTAATGAATGGCAATGATTATGGAACAGAGGTTTCTATAGGAAGGTATGATGCATTGAATGGGCTATTTTTAAAAGGTGATGGAAATGATGGCTTCCATGCCAGATCAATTTTGGAAAGCGGTATTTTTATTCCGGGCAATGGCAAGGCCCTGGTGAAATTAAAAAGCGCCAACGGAAAATACCTGCTTGCTGCAAGCCAGAACCGGGGTGATTTAAAAATATTTGAATTGAATAAAAGTGTAAAAACACTTGACCTGGATCCGCAGGATGTAAAAGCAACGATCAGATATAAAAATGGCAAAACCAGCACGCAGGAATTCTATTACGGTTCTTCCTTTCTTTCGCAATCAGGAAGATTCCTTTTATTAAATGGCCAGGTAAGCGAAGTCGAGATCATGAATAGCAAGGGCATTACGCGCAAAGTGAATCTATAAAAGCAATCCGGTGTCTTCTACAATGCGGTCAGTCGATCAATTCTGGAAAATTGAATCGTATGTTTCAAACCATTTTGATTGGATTTTGATTATCACCGGGATTGTCCTGATATCCTCCTGCAGGCAGTTCAACAGAAATCAGTCACACAGTGAAATCAGCAATTCAAGCATCCGTTCCGGCGAGGAGCTCGCCAGGAATTATTGCCAGTCCTGCCACGCTTTTCCTGACCCTTCCCTGTTGGATGTGAAGTCATGGGAAAATGGCGTGTTACCAAATATGGGTCCGCGCTTTGGTATATTTTTCTTTAATGGCAAATCATATCCGTCACGGCGCTACGACCGCAATGTTCCCAAATCCTATTATCCTTCGCAGCCTATACTAAAAACGGAAGAATGGCAGGATATCCTGAATTATTATCTGGCTACTGCTCCGGATTCATTGCCGGGCCAGGCAAGACCATTTCCGATAAAAAACGACCTCCATTTATTTAACGTGTCAGCACCTTCCGGCAGATATCCAAATCCAACGACCAGCTATATTCATGTGGATACAACAACATCACCACATACCGTTTTGCAAAGTGATGTTTATACAATCAACACAGTCAGGTTTGATCAGCATCTGAACCGCCTGGATTCTTTTCATACCAATGGCCCCGTGGTTGATATCGATTTCAACGGGCAGATGACGGCGTGTAATATTGGCGTACTCAATCCGAACAATGGAAAATTTGGGCAGTTGAAACGGGTATTTCAAAACAGTTCCGGCAGGATGGTTTTGGATTCTGCCACACTGATAGATTCACTTCAGAGACCGGTGCAGGTTGTTTCAGTTGACCTGAATGCGGATGGAAAGATGGATTATCTCGTTTGCGAATTCGGGTATCTTACGGGCGCTTTAAGCTGGTATGAAAACCTGGGGAACAATAAATACTTACGCCATGTATTACGCCCGTATCCCGGAGCCATTAAAGCATATGTAAAGGATTATAATCACGATGGATTACCTGACCTCGTTGTTTTATTTGCGCAGGGTGAAGAAGGGGTTTTTCTATTTACCAACAAAGGCCACGGAAATTTTGACGAAAAAGAAATACTCCGGTTTCCTCCGGTTTATGGATCTTCTTATTTCGAGATGGATGATTTTAATAATGACGGGTTTCCGGATATTCTCTATACATGCGGCGACAATGCTGATTTCTCTGCCGTATTAAAACCCTACCATGGCGTTTATATTTTCTTAAATGACGGCCACTGGAATTTCACCCAAAAATATTTTTTCCCGATCAATGGCTGCTATAAGGCGATTGCCCGGGATTTCGATGGAGACGGAGATCTGGACATTGCCTGCATCTCATTTTTTGCTGATTATGCCAGACAACCGGAAGAAGGATTTGTGTTTCTTGAAAACACCGGTGAGTTTGTATTTAAGCCCCATGGCCTGCCGGCAACCCAGGTAGGAAGATGGTTAACCATGGACGCGGGTGATCTGGATGGCGACGGGAAAATAGATCTTCTCCTGGGAAATTTTTCTGTTGCGCCAAGCATTATAAAATCAGCAATCCCTTTTAAACAAGGACCTCCATTCCTCTTTCTTAAAAATACGGGTAGGGGTAGGTAGATCCCTGCGTTTGGTTGGCTCTTGATCCTCTTTTTTATCTACAGATCACTACTGGCAAAAGGGACCAACCCTCCTTAAGCTTCATGGCTAACATTCCGAATCACAAACGGTTACTGCCTATTTAATCCCGAACATTCCGGATAAAATACCTCCTTTAATAACAATATTTTACCATTAAAACGGTTATTATATGGCTAGGTATTTACCATTAGAACCGACCGCCGAAAAACAGACCTTTTTTTACCCTCCGTACACTAAGAAAACTGGAATTCCAATTCCTGAAAAGCATTCCCAAATTTGGGAAGTTCATCCAGCAGCCAAGTTATAACTAACTGTAAGGTAGAGCTTTACATAACGGTATATCAGTTGCACATTAGGATTGGATAGAAAATCGACTGTTTTAACCCAGACAGTTAGTTGCTAAACACCTATGCCTGGATACTGATGAAAAACCTCTACCCTGCAATTTTATGTGTGCTCGCGCTATGCATTGCGATTCCGCGAGCCCAGGGCCAGGCTCCAAATTCCGATTTTGCCGGACATTCTACCGATCAAAAAATTTCTAACGCTGACGGTCATTCGAACGAACCCGTATCGGTCAACAACTCTTTTTTTGCCTCCTCCATTCTTTCAGAGGCTGCTCATATAGAAGACCTCAGTGCCGGACCAAAGGCAGGCATCACAACAGAAGTTGGAGAAACAATAGATTCTTTCCGGATTAATTCAACTGAAAGAGATTTTAGAGATAGCGCCGGAATTGCAACCGGATTCCTGCATTTCAACGATAAGATCTTAGCCCCTCCGGGAAACGATAATTTCGCAGGCGCACCGGATATAAGCAGCCTGATCAATACAAGTTGCACTTCCGGTGGTTTGTATACGACCTTGGGCGCAACACCGGATCAGTCAAAAGGAACCTGCTGGAGTAATGGGCCGAATAATAATGTCTGGTTTAAGTTCAGAGCCACGGCTACGGGTTTTATCAATGTTCAGGTGAAGGTAAGCGGAGCAGGAGAAACCCTGCGCAACCCCTTTGTCGCTATTTTTGATGCCAGCCTTACGCAGATTGCCTGTGAGAATTATCAGGGATCAGCTGTCGACTTAAGTTTAAGTAACCTTGGTCTTGTACCCGGGAACACCTATTATATTGCTGTAGATAACTATGCCGGTTATGCGGGCAGTTTTGATTTATGCCTTTCTGATGTACCTGATTATGATTATCCCATTGGTGCGAAGAATGTAAACAGCCTGATCGATGCAAGTTGTACTTCCGGTGGCGTATATACAACTCAATTTGCTACACCTGATGATGCCGCCGGAACTTGTTGGAGCAATGGTCCGAATAATAACCGCTGGTTCAAATTTACTGCAACGGCGACAGGCTTCATAAACGTTCAGGTGAAAGTAAGCGGGGCCGGAGAAACTCTGCGCAATCCCTTTGTTGCGATTTTTGATGCCAGCTTTACACAAGTGGCATGTCAGAATTTTCAGGGATCGGCGGTTGATTTAAGTTTAAGCAGCCTTGGTCTTGTGCCAGGCAACATATATTATATTTCAGTAGATAACTTTGCCGGCTATGCGGGCAGTTTTGATTTATGTCTTTCGGACGTACCGGATTACGATTATCCCATTGGCGCAAAGAATGTAAACAGCCTGATCGATGCAAGCTGCACTTCCGGTGGCGTATATACGACTCAATTTGCAACTCCGGATGATGCAGCAGGAACATGCTGGAGCAACGGTCCAAACAACAACCGTTGGTTCAAGTTCACTGCAACGGCAACCGGCTTTATCAACGTACAGGTGAAAGTGAGCGGAGCCGGAGAAACCTTACGCAATCCATTTGTCGCGATTTTTGATGCCAGCTTTACACAGGTAGCATGTCAGAATTTTCAGGGATCGGCGGTTGATTTAAGTTTAAGCAGCCTTGGTCTTGTACCAGGCAACATATATTATATTTCAGTAGATAACTTTGCCGGCTATGCGGGCAGTTTTGATTTATGCCTTTCGGATGTTCCGGATTACGATTACCCAATTGGAGCCAAGGATGTAACCAGTCTGATCGATGCAAGCTGTACTTCAGGAGGAATTTACACAACTCAATTTGCTACCCCGGATGATGCGAAAGGAAATTGCTGGAGCAACGGTCCAAACAATAACCGATGGTTTAAATTCATTGCTACTGCTACAGGTTTCATGAACGTTCAGGTAAAAGTAAGTGGCGCTGGTGAAACCTTAAGAAACCCATTTGTCGCCATTTTTGATGCCAGCTTTACACAGGTAGCATGTCAGAATTTTCAGGGATCGGCGGTTGATTTAAGTTTAAGCAGCCTTGGTCTTGTA
>JANWIY010000162.1 GCA_025449645.1 Chitinophagaceae bacterium
TGGATTGCGGCCGTTGAGTATAATGAAATGGCACAATCATTCCTGGACATACTGGATAGCCGGTCGGGTAAAATAATTTTTCGTCTGCCCAATCCGGAAAAACTTTTTTATACCTATCCGAAATTTTCTTCAGGCCGGCAATTATTCACGGCCGTAAGGAATAATCGGGGTGAAATGTGTTTAATGTTAATTGATATCCCTTCCGGGAAACAAACACCGCTTTTTCCCTGGTCAATGCATCCCATCGGTTTCCCCTCAATATATAAAAATGATATTTATTTCACCCGTACGGAAGCGGGGGCCGACAGGGGATTTTGCATCCGCTCAGGAGAAATATATGCCATGATGCAGCATCCGGTTACCGGGTCTTACCAGATCAGCTCGGATGGGGGAAATTGGGCCTGGTCAAGTTTTACTGCGGTAGGATATCACCTTAATTATTCTTCAGATCCATCATTATTTGGGAATACAGCTATTCATTTTAATGACCATGATCCTCTGAGCACCCATCACATATATTCGCTGGACCATCCCCCTTTCCAAATACCCGATACGATTCCCAATATCAATTATCCGGTTAAGGGCTATGCCGCCACAACCAACATTTTTCATTTTCATAGCTGGCGCCCTTATGTCAATGATCCTGACTACACTTTTTCCCTTGTAGGGGAAAATGTGCTGAATTCATTCGAATCAGAAATCTACGTAGGTTATAACCGGAATGAACAGTATAAGCGTTTCGGATTTGACCTCAATTATGGGGCGCTTTTCCCATTTCTCAATGCCGGTGTTGATTATCTTGTCGGCAGGAGCGGATATTTTAATGCAAATAAAATTTACTGGAATGAACTGCAGACCTATGGTGGCCTGTCCGTTCCCTTCAATTTCAGCCGCGGTCAATGGTTAACGTCGCTTGAGCCCAGTGCCAGCTTCACCTATCATAAACAATTTTTTAACGGGCAGTTTAAGGACAGCCTGATCGATCGGGGGTTCGGAAGCATAGATCCCTTTATATCATTTTCCAACCAGCTCCAGCAGGGAAAA
Source organism: Chitinophagaceae bacterium (assembly GCA_025449645.1). Classification (GTDB taxonomy): domain Bacteria; phylum Bacteroidota; class Bacteroidia; order Chitinophagales; family Chitinophagaceae; genus Puia. Next base: position 1,045 of record JANWIY010000162.1, read on the forward strand.
CAACAGATCTTTCCTTCATTTGCACAATCCTTAATGTTTCAATATGACCGAGCAGTCACCGGTCTCAGGGGAAATCAATTTCTTGCTTCGGGATATTTTTATTTCCCTGGCCTTTTTGCCACGCATAGCCTGGAATTTCGTGCAGCGCTGCAACAACGGGATTCGCTCAACCAGGTTCTTTTCAGCAATAGCTTTCCTTTTTCCAGGGGATATTCCGGAGAGAATTTTTTCCGGATGTACCGGATAGCACTGAATTATCATTTCCCGCTGGCGTACCCGGACTGGGGTTTTGGAAACATAGTCTATTTTTTGAGAGTAAGGGCAAACGCATATTTCGACTACACGGGGATACCTCTTTTGTATACCAATGGTCCCGGTGTCGAGGCGCAATACCGTTCATTCGGCATGGAAATTTATTTCGATACCAACTGGTGGAATGAATTGCCATTGAGTGTTGGGATCAGGTACAGCAGGCTGATTGACCATGACTATGAAGGAAGAGGGCCAAACCAATGGGAACTCATCCTGCCGCTCAATTTGCTGAACTACGGATTTAGCCATCGCAACCCCAACCTCTAGAAACTAATGCTTCATACCCGCAGAACTTCTTAATTTTGCGCCCCGGAAGAGCAGGTATTTCGGAACCACGTGTATGAAGTATAAATCAGAGATAGAAAAAAGAAGAACTTTCGCGATCATTTCCCATCCGGATGCAGGAAAAACAACGCTGACAGAAAAATTCCTGCTGTTCGGCGGTGCAATACAAACAGCCGGCGCCGTGAAAAGCAACAAGATCCGTAAACATGCCACAAGCGATTTCATGGAGATTGAAAGGCAGCGCGGAATTTCTGTAGCCACTTCAGTGATGAGTTTCGAATATAAAAACATGCTCATTAATCTGCTGGATACACCCGGACATAAGGATTTTGCTGAAGATACATACCGAACCCTGACAGCTGTGGATAGTGTTATACTCGTTATTGACAGCGTAAATGGGGTAGAGGAACAAACCCGCAAACTGACTTCAGTCTGCCGCATGCGGGATACGCCTGTCATTGTATTTATCAATAAGATGGACCGCGACGGAAAGAACCGTTTTGAATTGCTGGAAGAAATTGAAAAGGAGCTGAATCTGAAATTGCACCCAATGACCTGGCCCATCAACAGCGGGAAGGATTTCAAGGGGGTTTATAATCTTCACGATAAGAATCTGATCCTTTTCACAGCCAATACCCATGCACCAGACGAGGATGTGGTGAAGATCGGGGACCTGGCCAGTCCGGTTCTTGATGAAAAGCTCGGTGAAAAAGACGCCACTTTGTTAAAGGAGGACGTTGAACTGGTAGATGGCGTTTATGGTCCTCTGAATACAGAAGAATATCTCCAGGGAAAAATCGCTCCGGTTTTCTTCGGCAGTGCAATCAATAACTTCGGGGTGCGGGAAATGCTGGATAGTTTTATTCAGATAGCTCCGGTTCCCCAATGCAGACCAACCACGGAAGGCGAGGTTTGTCCGGGGGACGAGAAACTCAGTGGGTTTGTTTTTAAGATTCATGCTAACCTGGATCCACGGCACCGCGACCGCATCGCATTCATCCGGGTATGCAGCGGAAGATTTGAACGAAACAAATATTTTCATCATGTCCGGTTAAATAAGGAGGTCCGCTTCAGCAACCCTTACACGTTCCTGGCCCGGGAAAAAGATGTTATTGAAGAAGCCTATCCCGGAGATGTGGTGGGCTTGTTTGATACAGGCAATTTTAAGATCGGAGATACACTGACAGAAGGGAAAAATTTTTATTTCACAGGAATACCTTCGTTCTCTCCGGAAATTTTCAAAGAAGTGGTAAACAAAGACCCGATGAAAACAAAACAGCTGGAAAAAGGGCTGCTGCAGCTAACTGACGAAGGTGTTGCTCAGCTCTTTACACAGTTTGGCGGGAATAAAAAAATCATTGGCTGTGTGGGTGAATTGCAATTTGAAGTGATCCAGTACCGTTTATTACACGAATATTCCGCATCGGTTCAATTCAATAACCTTCCTTTTTTTAAAGCCTGTTGGTTAACGAGTTCCAATCATAAAAAACTGGCTGAGTTTGCGCGGTTCAAACAAAATAATATTGCAGAAGACAAAGACGGGCAAATGGTTTATCTCGCGCAGAGCGAATGGTTCCTGAACACCGAGATCAGCAACAATCCTGATATCATTTTTCACTATACTTCGGAGATCCATAAATAATAAATGATCGAAACCGAAAGACTTCAGATCATTGGGTTGAAACCGGCCGAGCTCGAATACTATCTTCGGGGAAACGGACAATTCGAAAAACTATTTAACCTCAGGGATACGGGGAGAAAGGTTTCAGGTGACGTGCGCGAAAGGGTTGAACGAATTATCCTGCCAAAACTCCGGAAAATGAAAGGCCAGGATTATCTCTACAGCACTTTCTGGGTCGTAGTGGAAAAAACCTCTTCCACTATTGTGGCGGAACTAGGTTTTAAAGGCATGCCGGATAAAAATGGGATTATCGAGATAGGCTATGGTACCATGCCCTCACAGCGGGGCAGAGGAATCATGACCGAGGCCGTTGGCGGTATGATTCAGTGGGCAAAAACAAATTCAGGGATTCATTTTATATATGGAGAAACTAACTTGAATAACCTGGCTTCCATCCGCGTGTTGGAAAAAAATGGTTTCGAGGCCTTCGATCTCAAACAAAATATGAAATGGTGGCGAATCAGGATTTCAGAACTTTAAGGGAATGCCCGTATAATTATGCGGCGTGATCTTCTTTAATTCCTTCTTTACAACCAGCGCAATTTTCAATCCGTCAATAAATGTGTGTATCGATTCGCGGGTAATACCGTTTTTCCCTCGCGTCAGATCTTTCAGCGCTTCGTAGGGCTTGGGATAATCCTCCCTGCGCAGAATTGTTTGTATCGCTTCTGCAACTACAGCCCAGTTCTCATCCAGGTCCTGTTTTAATTTTTTTTGATTCAGTACCAATCTGGACAGTCCCCGCTCAATGGATTTTAGTGCAAGGATGGTATGGGCAAAGGGCACGCCAATGCTTCGAAGGGTGGTGGAATCAGTAAGATCGCGTTGCAGTCTGGAAACAGGAAGCTTCGCAGACAGATATTCAAATATTACATTGGCCAATCCGAGATTGCCTTCTGCATTTTCAAAATCTATCGGATTTATCTTATGCGGCATCGCAGAAGAACCCACTTCCCCTTCCCTGATTTTCTGTTTAAAATAATCCAGGGAAATGTAAGTCCAGATATCCCGGCAAAAATCTTTCAGAATAATATTGATCCTTTTAATGTTATCGAAATGCGCTGCAAGCATATCATAGTGTTCGATTTGGGTGGTGTATTGCTGCCTTTTTAATCCCAATTTATTTTCAACAAACTCATTCGCCAGTTTGATCCAGTCTTTTTTTGGAAAGGCAACATGATGCGCATTGAAATTTCCTGTTGCACCTCCGAACTTGCCTGTGAACGGGATCTGGATCAGGAGTTCTATCTGGTTTTCCAGTCTTTCTACAAAAACCATTATCTCCTTACCAACGAGGGTTGGGGAAGCAGCCTGCCCATGGGTCCGGGCCAGCATGGCTATATCACTCCAGGGATCTGCCAGCAGCCGGAGTTGCTTTTTCAGGCTAAGAACAAACGGAATATATTCGATTTCCATAGCGTGCTTCCATAGCAGTGGAATAGCTGTATTATTAATATCCTGCGAAGTAAGGCCGAAATGGATCCATTCCCTGGTATCCGCATCTTTGCTGAGTTCAAGTCTCGATTTCAGGAAATATTCAACAGCCTTCACATCATGGTTGGTGACCCTTTCTAACTTTTTTATTTCGCGTGCGTCATCCAGACTGAAATTTTCAGCAATCGCGCGAAGTTGTTTTTCCGTACCACCAGAGACTGAGAAAAATTTTTTCTCTGCCAGAAAGAGGAAATAATCCACTTCCACGCGGATCCTATACTTCATCAAAGCAAACTCAGAGAAGTATTCACCCAGCTGAGCCAGCTGGCTCCGGTACCTTCCGTCAAGCGGGGAAATGGCAGTAAGTGCATTAAGGTCCATATTGTCGTTTGCCAATGGGTAAATTATTCAGGCCGGTTACCCTACTTTTGCAGCCAAATTTAAACTAATCGCGTTGGACAGAAAAATCAGGGTGGGCGCTGTGAGCTATCTGAATACCAAACCTCTGCTTTATGGTATCGAGAGATCGCCGTTATTGGAAAGAATGGAGCTAATCACGGATCACCCGGCAAGCATTGCCGACATGTTACTGAAGGATGAGATAGACGTTGGCCTGGTGCCCGTTGCCATCATTCCCGAGATGAAGGAATATCATATTAATACCAGGTACGTTATCGGCTGCAACGGGCCCGTGGCTTCCGTTTGCCTGTTTAGTGAGGCTCCTGTGGAAGAACTCCGGAAAGTGCTGATGGATTACCAGAGCAAGACCTCGGTTGTCCTGGCCAAGATCCTCCTCAAAGATTATTGGAAAGTAAGGCCGGAATTTGAGGAGGCTTTGCCCGGCTTTCTGCAAGAAATAAAGGGCGATACAGGCGCCGTGGTGATTGGTGACCGCGCATTAGAACAAAGGGTGATTTCGACCCATAGTTATGATCTGGGGGAGGCGTGGAAAAAAATGACCGGCCTTCCATTTGTTTTTGCTGCATGGATCAGTAATAAGAAACTGGATCCCGACTGGGTTGAAGCATTCGATGAAGCAAACGGAACTGGCGTCCGGCATATTGACCTGGTATTGGATGGGCTTCCACAGAACCTCATCAATTTAAGGGAGTATTATACCCGGTATCTGAGTTATGAATTGGATGCAGAGAAAGTAAGGGGACTTGGCGTATTTCTGAAAAAAATGAAGGAAGAAAATGCCTTCAAATTGTAAGTGAGGCGGTGTAGCAATCGTCCAGGACACGCAAAATTCAATAGGCAATCCGGAAAACCGCCGCATAATGGCCCACAACTTTATTTTGCAGATTCGATGGAATAGAAATGACCAGATTTTCGCCTTCCTGGTTCCATAATAATTTTTCTTTAGATCCCAAAAGCTGAATCTAATAAAGGAGTCGTCGAGAATTTGAGTGGGACCTATGATAAAAATGATGCATCATTGATCGGGACATGGTCAACTGTGGGTGCTGTAGCAGTTGGTACTTTTTCTCTAAACAGGATTAATTAGATTTCCCGAAAGCAAAAAATATTCAGTTGAACGTCATACGGGATCAAAGGGTTTTTAATCCTGATAAAAGGAGTTTTATATATTTCTGTTGCTTCCTTAATATAATAGGTAAACCCGCATTTCATTATCATATTCATCAATGCAGTCAGTTCATTTTGTTGGACAAAGGTTCCGTGATATTCGAGGAATAGATTATTAACCAAATGCAGACAGTCCATGATATCCTTTATAACCATGAATTCGGATCCTTCAATATCTATCTTTAAGAAATCGACATTACGGTTCAGATAATCTTTCAGGCGGGTTGCTTTAACATCTACCGCAAGGGCATTTTTCCCAGTTTCAATTTTACTGGACATAGAACTTTCGCTCGCAAATTTTAGGATAGTATTTTCAATCCAAACCGCTTCCTTTTTCAGCGTAACTCCTGAAAAACCAAATGATCGGACATTTTCTTCCAGAAGTTTAAAATTCTGTTCGTCCGGCTCAAAAGCGATAATCTCGGCCCCGGGAAACAATTTCTTCATGTAAATCACGCTCAGCCCGATATTCGCACCACAATCTATTATATAGGGTTCCGAAGGAAGATTCTGTTTATAAATTTCATCAAGAAAAATCTCTTTTAGCCCATGAAGCAGTTCTGTTGAACTCAAAAAGGAAAGATCCCTTCCAAATAAACGATGAGTACGCGGCATTCCTGAAGCAAGATGTTTATATCGAACCAGCTGGAATCGGTTAATATTGACCTGACGATAGGGATTGTTCAGCATTTTCCCTAGCCTCGTTCGGATTCCGCGCAGGATATTTTTGCCAAAGGACTTATTTTGCATCTATATTATTTCAGGAAGCGTACAATTTACAGAGAACACCTGAATTCCATCAAA
>JANWIY010000163.1 GCA_025449645.1 Chitinophagaceae bacterium
ATCGCCCTTATTTTGCTGGGTGCTGGCGGCCTGAAAAATGCGGATGATGCCATCCCGCAATACATGCGAAAGCGCTTTGACCTCGCTGAAATTGCAGATCCATACGCCGTTTTTCTCCCCGAAACAATCCATGTCTTTCGGCATGACGCGCGTCACAAGGATAGCCACATGGGCGGCTTGCTGACGCATATCGTGTTTCAGTTTATCCACCCAGTCGGTTTCAAAATATTTGGTTCTTTTGCTTTCATAAATAATTGTCCCGCATTCCTGGCCAAGCTGGTTTCTGACGGTAAGTGTACAATCTGCCCCGCGAACACCCTTTCCTACCGGTGCAACCAGGTCGAATGGGAACGATGCCTGCAATAAGGTTTCCAGCGCAAGCTCCTGCACTTCTCCCTGTAAGTGCATGGAGCCCTGCTCTGCTTTGCGCTGTAATTCCTCAATGAGTTTTTTCTGGTCTTCGAGCTGCTTTTCTTTTTCCTTCAGGCGAAGCTGGTGCTCCGTTTCCTTAGCCGCAGTCTTCTGCTCTTCGATGCTCCGTATTTCTCCGGCGATTTTTTCGCGCTCCTCCTGTAATTTCCTTTGTACAGAAAGCTCCAGTTCGGACTCTTTAATTTTCAAAGCCTGTTCCATTTGCAGAAACTCCAGTTCTTTTTGCCGCGCCAGCTTTAGCTTTTCCTGATTATCGCTGTTGGATTGCTGGAGAAGACTAAGGCGGTTCTCAAAATCAGCACTGATGGCCTTTCGTATGTTTTCTTCCAGGGATTGCTGAAGCTGTTTTTTTTCTTCACTCATCTTTTTCTCGAAGAATTCTTCCTGCTGCTTAAGCTGCCTGGAGTAATCGGCAGTCTTCTGCTGGAATTCTTCTTCTTTTTTCCGCGTGAAACTGATCATCTGTTCACGCAGGTCTTTTTTGTATTGCTCGGACACGGCTTCTTCCATCGCAAATTCATGCTGACAATTCGGGCACTTGATGGTGGACATTTGTCGTTTTTGGGTAAAGTTAGTGAGGAATGGTTGACGGTTGACAGTTGATGGTTGACTGTCAACCGTCAACCCTTTTGCCCTATCTTTAAACAACAATTATTGCTCATGAAATACCTTCTCGCCGCGGGATTGATTCTATTTTCAATTCCGGGTTTTTCCCAGCGCACGGAAAAACCGCCTTTATACGCAAAACATTGGATGGCTATTACCGGGAAACCGCTTGGGGCCGAAGCGGGTGCTCAGATTTTTCAGAAAGGCGGAAATGCAGTGGATGCAGCCTGCGCCATGCTCGGTGCTGTTTGTACCATGTGGGATGTGCTGAGCTGGGGAGGAGAGACTCAGGCCATTATTTATAATCCAAAAACAAAACAGGTGATCTCCCTGGACGCCCTGGGCTTTGCACCTGGTGCGGCAACCGTTAGTTATTATAAGAGTAAGGGATATTATTTCCCGCCAGAATACGGCCCCCTTGCTGCAGTGACGCCGGGTACGCCGGGCGGACTTTGCCACCTCCTTGCTGAGTACGGAACGATGAGCCTGAAGGAAGTGCTGGCTCCGGCAATGCAGATGGCTGCAGGATATCCAATTGATGCCCAAATTGCAAACAGCATCCAGGCCAACAGGAAAATGATCAGCCAGTGGCCATACAGTAAAAAAGTATTTTTGACACATCCGGGCGAAAAAAGAGAAGCGCCCTATCCCGGGGAAATCTTTGTTCAAAAAAACCTGCTTGCCACACTGACCAAAATGGTGGAAGCAGAGCAAGAGGCTTTAAAGAAGGGGAAATCGCGCAAAGAGGCCATCTATGCCGCATATGACCGGTTTTATAAAGGTGATATCGCCAAAGAATTTGTGCGCGGTTGCCAGGAACAGGGAGGACTGATCACCATGGAAGACCTGGCGCGCTGGAAGCCGGTTGAGGAAGAGCCGCTCCACGTGAATTACAAAGGTATTGAAGTATATAAACTTCAGCAGTGGAGCCAGGGCCCAAGTTTATTGGAAGGTCTGAATATCCTGGAGAATTTTAACCTGAAAGATATGGGTTACAATAGTGCACGCTATATCCATACAATTTATCAGACCATGAACCTGGCGTTTGCTGATCGTGATTTCTATTATGGAGATCCCTATTTTGCGAAAGAGCCAATGAAGGGACTATTGAGTAAAGAGTATGCAAAAGAAAGGGCCGCGCTCATTCAATACGACCATAACGATTCCGTCGCTGCACCCGGCGATCCTTATCCCTTCGAGGGCAAAAGAAATCCTTATGCAGATCAACTGAAGAAAAGATTCGGTCCGTCCTGGCCGAACGAAGATTCGCGTTCAGCGTTATTCAGTCCGCAATCAGAGTCAAGCCAATCTTCAACCTCTCCATTCGTCCTTATAGCGGACCCATCTGTCAACCGTCAACAGTCAACGGTCAACGGTCCCCCCGTCAACGGTTCTCCCGTCAACCATCAACCATCAACCATCAACGAAACCTCCTACGCGCTAAGCGACAAAGACGAATCCCTCTATATGGACCGCCTTTGGCGCGGCACTACATCCATCGAAACCTGCGATGAAGATGGCTGGGTCGTGTCAGTAACTCCCAGCGGCGGATGGACCCCCGCCTGCATTGCAGGAGAGACCGGGGTGGGCATGAGCGAGCGGATGCAAAGCTTCGTGCTGGATTCCACCATCAATCCTTTTAATGTTCTTGAGCCCTATAAAAAACCGCGGGTTACTTTAACACCTACCCTGGCCATGAAAGATGGTAAACCTTTTCTCGCATTCGGGGTGCAGGGAGGAGATACCCAGGATCAGAACCTGCTCCAGTTTTTCCTGAATGTTGTTGAATTCGGTATGACGGTGCAGGAAGCAACAGAAGCGCCCAATATAAATACCGAGCAATTATGGCTTTCCCTCGGTGGTGACAGGCTGCAGGATCGTCAACCCCGTCCTGGAAGAATTTTATTGAACAGCAATACTTCTCCCTGGATCCGAAAGGAACTGAACGGTATGGGATATAAAATGACTTTCGCAGACAGAACCAGCGGGCCTATCAATGCGATTTATTTCGACTGGAAGCACGGCAGTTTTTGGGGAGGCAGCAGTAATTATGGGGAGGATTATGGGATAGCGTGGTAGTTGAGCAAGCCCTTGAATATTTGGTGGATGGTATATTGTGGATGGTAGATGGATCTCAGGTGCGGATCCCCAATGGAAGTCCATCCACCATCCACCATATTCCATCCACCACTCAATTCTTAAGCTTAAAATTAAAAATCAACGTTCCTACCGACTCATCCGATCCGGTATTAAACCTGATCTGGTGGGCTTTGCGCAAAGCAATAGCCTTCAGGGAGGCATCAGCGGTAGTTGAACCCCGGGGCTGAAAATCTGCACTGATCACATTGCCAGCAGCATCAACATGGATATCGACGGCAACTTTTGCATTTTCATTAAAATCGTCAGTGAAGGAGGGAAGGCTTCTTATTGATCTTCCCTGCAATCCACGGGCGATAGCAACACCGGAGCCGTTACCCCCGCCTTTATAATTATTTGAGTTCGGATCTCCGCCGGGCTGTCCCTGATCTCCCTTCCCGCCAGCAATGCCCTGATTTCCGCCGGGTTTAAAATGATCTGCATCATTACCTCCGCTGCCGTCGCCATGTACTCCGTGGAAAACAGCTTTCGGTTTGGGGGGTGCCGGCGTGGGATTGGGAGCAATTTCTTTTGCTTTCCTTGGCGTTTTTACGGCAAGATCTTTATCGGGTATTTTTGTTGCGTTGGGTCTGGTCACAGGAGGCTGTTTCACCGCCGGCACATCCTCAGTCTGCTTATCATCAGTCTCAACACTCTTCAAGGCCTCTTTTTCCCTTGCAACGGCTTTTGGTGGAGTGTATTTTTCCTGGTCCTTTGCGGAAGGATTACCCGGCAGGAAGGGTTGGTCGGTTCCAAGACCCTGATCACTGTTGCCCAGATTTACTTCCAGACCTTCTTCCACTGGCTGCGGCGGATTAAAAGGGAGGGTCCATGATACCAGGAAAAAAAGAAGAAAAAGACTTCCGCTGATAAGGAGAGTATAGAGGGAAGCTAACCGGTTTTTGCGGGCTTCGAATTCTTTATTGATGTCCCGATGATTCACATGACGAAGTTAGTTCAAACCTTTGTGAATATGCAGAAGAACTCATGCAGCGCACCAAATGCATTTTCCGGATCAAGATGCAAAATCTTTTTCAAAATTTCCCCGGATGCGTTCCATCGGCGGATTGAAATAACCAAATTTTAACAGCGGGAATTCAGTTTTCAAAAGATCCATAAGATTTTTTACGCCCATGGCCGTTCCGGTCTCCGCACTGCCTGTCTTCCCCAGGTACCAGTCGGGATCAATATTGAAATTTCGCCATTGGATCATGCGGAGCCCCGTGGCCTGAATGAATTTCCTCAGCGCCTCATATTCTTCGATACTGTCAGTCATTCCGGGAAACACAAAATAATTGATGGATGTCCACCCACCCGCCTGCCGCACGATGCGCAGGCTTTCGATGATATCTTCAAATACATAATTATTGGGCCGGTAATAGGCTTCGTATAAATGCTTTCGCGCAGAATTCATACTAACCCTTATGGAATTCAACCCGGCTTCGCAGAGTGCGTGAACTGCTTCAGGTCTCGATCCGTTTGTGTTGATATTGATGCTGCCCCGGGCGGTATGTTTACGGATTTCCAGAATAGCTTCGCGAATGATTTCCCACATCAGCAAGGGCTCTCCTTCGCAACCCTGTCCGAAGCTCACAATCGGGTAGGCCGCCGTTTGCAGATGAGGGACGGTGAATTCAACAATCTCTTCCGATGAAGGCCGGAAACTGAGTCTGTCCTGCGTGGAATGAATGGTTTCCTCCTGCGGCTGAAAAGAAATACATCCGATACAATTTGCATTGCATGCCGGAGAGACGGGCACCGGGCATTCCCAGCGGCCCAATGAAAAATTACGCGCAGCGGGACAATGATACGTCATGCAGCAATTTTCCATCAGGTGTTTTACAAGCCGGTTATGCGGATAGGATTTCAGTAAATGGCTGGCTCCTTTTTTAATATTTTGTTCGTTATAACCAAGGGCTTCCTGCCGGATATCCTGTTCGATGCGCAAGGCGGGAACATAGAACCGGTCTTCGTGCCAACCCGTTGCTGTATAACAGAAGAGCGGCAGGGTGGGAGCATCTTTTTCTGTTTCATAAGCTGCAAGATATAGTCCTGTGTGCGCGGGTGGAATAAATGCTGCAACGGCCCAGCCTTTTTCACACAGCCGCATGTTCCCGGTTCTTACATCAATACCGATACCGCGGCGGCCGGGAAGTTCATATAGTGATCCCCCTTCCGGCAGCAGGATCCAGTCTTCCTCATCCACGGGCACGGCATCCCATCCGCTGCGTCCTGCAGCATAGAGCGAAACATCTTCGAAGATATTTCCGCGGCCATCTGAATAGAGGAGAAAAGGGGAAAACATTGGGCAAATTTAATTAAAGTTGATCGTTGGTGAAAAGGGTTGATGGTAGATGGTCGATGGTTGATGGAGGAACCTAATCCGGTAATAGCGAAAACGAATTCAACAGCAAGGGAGGAAAATTCTATTGGAGCCTTGCATCCAAAGTCCATCAACTATCAACCATCTACCATCAACTTCTCTAAGTGCTCCCGGCAATAGAGATTAAACTCATCCTCATCAGCATCCGGTTCTTCATCATCCAGCACTTCTTTCTGGAATAATTTATTATTTCTAAAATCCAGGGTCAGGATCCCGTCCTTGAGTATCACGGCATTTAGTTCTTTCCAGGAAATCTTTTTTTTGAAGAACGTATTCAGCACGATCTCGTTTTTATTGAACCCGATCTCCAGCGGATACTTGGCCTGACTTTCAAATACCGCGAAAAAAATAAACAAGAGGATCATCCATTGAAAAAAAGGCATCCCGATCCAGAAAACGCCGGCTGCCAGCAACCAGTTCCTGAAAATTATTTCTTTCCCCTTACGCGCAGCGAAAATATTCTGCAGCATGCCGGTGATTAGGATGAGGGCCGCAAAGCTGAGGAAATAGCTAAACCGGAAGGAGCGGATCTGCAGGAGGATAAATGCGAGGACAGAAAAAACTAAAAGGAAAAAACTGGCGAAATCGGTGCGTCGCGCATTTTCCCGCTTCAGGGCAACTACATACTCGTAGCGCATTCGGCCACTTTAGAAGTTACGGGCAAGGGGTTCGAAGCAATCAGCATATTGCAGAGCTTCCACAGGATCCGCGCGCCAACATTGGCATCAACGCTGGTTTCACCAACTGCAATTTCATCCAGGTCAAACCCAATCAGCCGCCGTCCGCTTTCCATGATCTTCTTAACGAGATAAAGGACCTGCTCCACTTCAAAACCACCATTCACCGGCGTTCCTGTGTGCGGGCACAATTTGGGATCAAGCCCGTCCACGTCAAATGAAATATAAACATGAGAAGGAAGCTGACTCACGATCTCGTCTACAATGGTTTGCCAGGTTTGCCCTTCATACAATCTTTCCTTGATCTCCTTATCGAAATACGTGATCACACGGCGCTGACTATTGCATATATAATTCCATTCTTCCTCACTATAATCCCTTATCCCAATCTGGATAAGGCGCGAGATCTGCGGGATCTCGGTAAGGGCATTATACATGATGCTTGCATGGCTATGGTCAAAATTTTCATAAGTCTTGCGAAGATCACAGTGGGCATCAATTTGCAACACGCCAAAATCAGCGTATTTCTCGGCAATGGCTTTCAGGTATCCGAACGGGATACTGTGGTCGCCACCGAGAAGGGCAACCAGCCTGCCCTGGTTGAGCAGGTTAATTGTTTGCTCATAAACCCATTTATTGAGATTTACGCTGCCTTCATTGATTTCCTTGAGTGACTTGCACATGAAATTATTCTTCTCAACCTGCTCGCCCTTGGAGATATAATTAATATATAGTTCAGCCTCTTTGCGCAGATAGTCACTCTTCATTAGGATTTTCCGGTCAGGGTGACGCATATAAATACCCTGTCTCCACGCATTGTTGCTTTCAAGGTCGAACAGGTCCACCTGCATGCTGGCGTTGAAAATGTGTTCACCACTACGTGAGGTTCCGGAGCCGTAGCTTACGGTTACTTCCCATGGAACGGGTAAAACGATCAGGCGGGCCTCCTCTTCCGTAAACGGAAGACCAAAGATGCTGTTCTTTGGATTGCTGGGTATATTCGCGTCGAATGTGGATAGGTCACTCATTTTTTCACTCTCTTCTTTGAAACGGCTGGCAAAGTTAATGCAGTATGTGGGACGGGCAAAAGTTTATCTTTCCTTTCAGAAGGCCCATAAAAGTATATCCCCGAATGTGTTTTTCGGGTAACTTTGCGGCTCATGAAGCGTCTCCACATCATCCTTCTTGTTTTCATTGCCGCCGCTATCGGGCTGCTAGTCAGTTTTATGGGAAATCTCTCTACCTATGAAACCATTGCTTCTGCCCGCCAGAAAGAGGGGAAAAGTGTCACCATCATTGCCAAACTGGATAATAGCCAGCCAATTGAATACAATCCGGTAAAGGATCCCAACTATCTCAGCTTTCACATTCAGGATACTCTGGGTAACCGCGCCAAAGTCATTTATCATTATGGAAAACCATATGATATGGAAAAAGCAGAAAGGATCGTGCTGAAAGGTAAAATGCATGGAGATGTGTTTGAAATTTCCCAAAAGGACGGAATTCTGATAAAGTGTCCATCCAAATACAAAGACGATCCGGAGACTGCCAGGAAGAATCTCAGTCAAACTCAATAGCCCATCATGGATTATGTTGGTGAACACCTGCTGCCCGGAAAGCTGGGTCAGTTTTTTGTGGTACTCTCTTTCGCCGCTTCCTTTGTAGCCAGCCTTTGTTATTTTAAATCCGCAAATGGAAAAACGCCGGATGATCAGAACACCTGGAAAAAAATGGCCAGGATAGCCTTCTTCATCGATACCATTTCCATATTCATCATCTTCGGCACCATCTATTATATTGTCAGGCAGCATTATTTCGAATACAATTTTGCCTGGGAGCATTCCGGGAAGAAACTGGATACGAAATATCTCCTGGCCTGTATCTGGGAGGCCCAGGAAGGCAGCTTTTTATTGTGGATGATGTGGCATGGCGTGCTGGGGATCATCCTGATGTTCAGGGCGGGCAAATGGGAAGCGCCCGTTCTTACGGTCATCAGCTTCGCGCAGTTTTGCCTTGGCACAATGATCCTGGGCGTTTATGTTTTTGGTCAGCAGGTCGGGCACAGCCCTTTTATGCTGGTTAGACAATTATTTCAGGAGGCGCCGATCTTTCAGCAGGCAGACTATCTGTCGATTCCCCAGATGCAGGACGGACAAAGTCTGAATGCCCTGCTGCAGAATTACTGGATGGTGATTCACCCGCCGGTGCTCTTTCTCGGATTTGCCTCCACCATTATTCCTTTTTCATATGCGATAGCCGGGTTATGGAAAAAGCAATATGGCAGCTGGACAAAAACAGCACTTCCATGGACCTTGTTTTCCTGTTGTATCCTGATTACAGGCATCATGATGGGAGCGGCCTGGGCTTATGAGTCCCTGACCTTCGGCGGCTACTGGGCCTGGGATCCGGTTGAAAATGCATCGCTGGTTCCCTGGCTGGTCCTGCTGGCAGGCCTGCATACGCAGGTCGTTTATAATGCTACCGGTCATTCCCTGCGTGCAACTTATTTTTTCCTCATACTGGGATTTGTGCTGGTATTATATGCTACATTCCTTACGCGCAGCGGAGTATTGGGAGACACTTCGGTGCATGCTTTTGTCAGTTCAGGCATGGATTTGCAATTGATTCTTTTTATACTGGTCTTTTTCATACCGGCCATCATTCTTTATTTCCTCCGCTACAGGCAGATTCCGCATATCAAAAAGGAAGAAAATACCTGGTCGCGTGAGTTCTGGATGTTCATCGGCTCGCTCGTTATTTTCTTATCAGCCATTTTTATTTGCATTGCCACATCTCTGCCTATAATAAACGATATATTCGGCACCCACCACACGACCGGCGATGACCCTAAATTTTCCTACAACCGGATTGAGATTTTTGTAGCTATCGTCCTGGGGGTGCTCACAGCTATCGTACAATACCTGAAATATAAAAACACACCCAGGGGACTTGTCTGGAAAAAGATATGGCCAGCCACGGTAGTCGCACTTTTGATTTCTATTGGTGTCATCTTGTTTGGCGGTGTGAACTATGATCAGTACGGTAATGGTTTTCTGACCGCCATTCACATTGCCATATTTGCCGGCATATATGCATTGGTTGCCAACACCGCTTATATTTTCACAGAACAGAAAGGAAGGTTAAGGGTGGCCGGTGCTTCGGTAGCACATGCCGGCTTTGGCTTGTTGCTGGTTGGCATCCTGATGTCTTCATCAAAAAAAGAAGTGCTTTCCTATAATTCCACCGGTATTAATATTCCTTTTGATCCAAAGACCAAGGAAAATCCGCTGGAGAATATTACCCTTCTGAAAAATGTGAAGACGGATATGGGCAAATATTTTGCAACCTATCTGAGTAATGATTCCGTAAACAAGGCCGGGAATATTATTTATTTCAAGATTAATTTTAAAGATAAATCGACGGGTGAATCTTTCAACCTCTGGCCCAACCTGATTAGGAATACAAAAGGATCAGAAGGATTTTCCAACAACCCTGACAAGCGTCATTACCTCGGTCACGATATATTTACTTATATCAGTTATGCCAATATCCTGGACAACCAAAAGGATACAGGGGGCTTTGTTTCTCATCCGGTTTCGATTCACGACACCATATATTATTCGAAGGGGATGATGATCCTGGATACCGTATTTGTAAATCCCGACAATGAAAAATATCATTTTGCAGCATCGGATACAGCCCTGCTGGCCAGTATCCGGGTGATCAGCCGGGATAGTGAGCGGTACACAATAATGCCTTTGCTGTACGTTAAGGACAATAAGATACACCGGATAGCGGATACGCTTTTTGCCCAGAATCTGGCCGTTGAACTGGGAGCAATACTAAATAACCGGAAAATCGAATTGCGCGTTAAGGAATCAAGTGATATGGTCCCCTTTGTTTCGCTGAAAGTGTACACTTTTCCGGAGATAAACCTGGTGTGGACCGGAATTCTGATCATGGTATCCGGAATTGCAATAAGTATGCTTTACCGGCGAAAACAACGCATGCAGGCACCTGACCTTCCTGCAGTGTGAAAATCCTGACAAGGGCCATTCCCACAGCTTTGCAGGTGCCATAAAAAATGGTACCTTTAGAGACACTATGCGGGCGGTTCGTACTTTATATTTTTTGTTTCTGATTCCACTTATCCTTTTGATTACGGTTCAGCCTGTTGCTGCCCAGCAATCACCATCTCCTTCCCGGAAAACACCCGGAAGTTTACCGGAAACGCCGGCCGGCCGGTTCGGAAAAAATGATACGATTTACAGTATGATAGTTGTATATGACGGGGATACTATTCCAGCCGAGACGCTTGAGCTGGTCAATATAGATCGCGAAATGACCCGGGCCCAGCGGCGACGCTGGGAGGAAATGACCAAGCTGAGAAATGCTGTGTATGTCACCTATCCTTATGCAAGAAAAGCGGGTATCATTTTGAATGATATAAATGGCCAGCTGGCAAGGATGCGGTCCGAATCTGAGAAAAAAGCCTATATTAAAACCCGCGAGAAAGACCTGAAAAAGGAGTTTACCGATCCTTTAGAGAACATGTCGGTTTACCAGGGAAAGGTCTTGATGAAACTCATCAACCGGCAAACTGGAAATAATTGCTACGATATCATTAAAGAATACCGGGGCGGGTTTACCGCACGCTTCTGGCAGACCATCGCCTTCTTTTTCGGGAGCAGTCTCAAACAACCCTACGATGCGCGAGGTGATGATAAGGAAATCGAAGCGATCGTACTGGAAGTTGAGCGTATGTACCGCGGTTAGTTTCCGCCATTTTATTAATTATTTACTTATTTCTGCTGGATAAATTTTCCTGGCCATTTGCTTCGCGCGCAATTCCTTTTGCTTAGTACCCCAATTATCACGTTTCAGTAATCCATTCTTCAGGTTGAGGGTTTTCCGCCGATTTCCTGTACAGCAATTAAGCATATTTGCCTGTCTACTCTAAGCCTATATGACTCACGGAGAACTAATTGACGTCATAATATAAAATCAAAACTACTGCACATGAGAAGCCTTATCCTTTTGATTTTTCTAGCCTTTGTCGCTATATCAGTAAATGCGCAGCCAGCAGTAATTACCGGAAAAGTTACCAACAGCAGGGGAGAGCCGATCTCATACGCGACAGTTACGCTCCGAGGAACAAAGGTTTCTGTTGCAGCCGATATTGACGGCGCGTTCAGTATTCGCGCTGACCGCGGACAAACGCTTTTGGTCACTGCCACAAACTATGGGAGTCAGTCCGTTCTTATTAATTCGGATCATCTCGATATACAGTTGTCCGTCCGGGAAACCGCACTTTCAGAAGTGGTTGTCACCGCACTCGGACAATCTCAAAACAAGGCCAAGCTTGGATATTCTGCTGCGAGTTTCGGAACGGCCACGATCAATAAGGATGCCCCTGTAGGAATGCTGGATGGCCTGGCCGGAAAGATCGCGGGTGCAGAAATTTCCACAACTGGCGGACCCGGCTCCTCTACCAAAGTAATTTTGAGGGGGTTTGGTGTAATTGCAGGAGGCGATAACCAGCCCTTGTACGTAATAGACGGTGTTCCTTTGACCAATAATCAATTTCAAAATACGTCGAATACATTAAATGCACTCACCAACACGACGGACTTTGGAAATGGCATGAACGATGTGAATCCCAATGATATTGAGACCATCACCGTGCTGAAAGGCACGGCGGCTTCTTCTCTCTATGGCGGTCTCGCCAAAAACGGAGCCATAATGATAACCACCAAGAAAGGCAGGGCGGGCAAATTAAAAGTGGAATACGACGGAGCGTTTACGCTCAGTACCGTCGGCAAGCTTCCGGATTATGAGTCGGAATTCGGACAGGGCTGGGGCGGCGTTTTTGTATTGTCCGAAAATGGCAGCTGGGGACCCAAACTGGATGGCAAGGAAAGACTGTGGGGATCTATTGTGGACCACAGTCAGCTGGAGAAGCCTTTTAGTTTCCAGAAAAATAATATAAGGGATTTTTATACAACGGGAACGGAATTAAACAATACGATTGCTTTATCCGGCGGAAATGATGTTTCAAGGTTTTACTTTTCCTATGGAAATGTATCCAGTGATGGAGTGATTCCCACCACTTCGGATTATCTGGAACGGAACACGTTTGCGCTGCGGACCAACAGCAATTTTGGAAATTTTGCAATAAATACCTCTTTCAATTATGTAAATCGCAGACAGAACGCGGTCGCCGGCGGGCAAACCGGCAGTGATGGCGGTGGAATTTTCCAATCCCTCCTGCAGATTCCGGTTGATATTCCCATAAATAATTTCAGGGATTACAAAAACAAATTCTTCAATGTAGATAACTATTTCACGCCCTATGCTGAAAATCCTTACTTCGGCCTGAATGAAAATGGAGACGTTCAGCATACGGACCGATTCTTCGGAAATGTGGATATGAGCCTTAAGTTCCTTTCTTATTTCACTGCGCAATTGCGGGTGGGCGGCGACTTCACCGATGCGCGCACAAAAGACTGGAAGCAGCTTGCCATGGCCAATCCGGGAAGCTGGGATGCCGGGAACAATGTGGAGGGTTTTCCGAGAACACCCGATGTGGGGTCTGTTACAGAAGCTTCTGACAATGAAAGTGTGCTCAACGGCGACTTCATACTAAAATTCAATAAGGATCTCGGAAATAAATTTAGCGTGGAAGCGCTCGCAGGTGGTAATTATTATGAAAACAGGCAGCAATCCCAGGCAACGCAAGTGACCAATTTAGTGGTTCCCGGTTTTTTTAATCTTTCCAATACAAGCCTGCCGCCCACTACGGCGAGCACTTATTTTCTGCAGCGCAGAATGGGCATATATGCTCAGGCGACCGTTTCATATGCAGATCAGCTCTATCTGACCGGTAATATCCGCAACGATTGGTCAAGCACCCTTCCCATCGAAAATAATTCAATTCTTTATCCGGGAGCCAACCTGTCCTGGGTAGCATCTCAGAATTTCAATTCGAGAAATATCATCTCTTACCTGAAATTTCGGGCGGCCTATGGTGAGACCGGCTCTGATCCCGCACCTTATCTCACCTATCCCAGCCTGGCAAGCGGCACCATCAACCTTCCTTTTGGTTCCCTGATCACGCCATTTAACGGAGTCAGCGGATTCAGGGTCAGTAACAATATCGCCAACGCTACTCTCAAACCGGTGTTCACAACTGAACTGGAGTTCGGTTCGGAAATCAGGTTTTTTAATGACCGGATTGGGCTGGATGTTACAGTATATGACAAAAAAGACGATGGACAGATCTTTCCGATAACAATTGCTCCATCTACCGGTTATTCCTCACTCACTGAAAACCTCGGTGTGGTTAGTAACCGGGGGGTGGAAATCACGCTGAACCTGCGGCCAATCGAGACCAAAGATTTTGTATGGTCCCTGATCTATACATATGCCAAGAACGATAATAAAGTGATCAATCTTACGGGAGGCACATTGAATCCTGTGGTGTTCGGTATTACAAACGGACCGGAATTACGTGCTGTAGTTGGAAAATCGGTTGCATCTGTTTATGCACCCGTTCCGCAAAAAACTCCGGATGGTAAAATTGTGGTGGACGCTACCACAGGATTTCCTTCCATAAATCAAACACCGCTGGATCAGTTCGGATTGAAAAATGGTTATTTCGGTAGTGGCCTTTATGATTATACGATGGGTTTATCCAATAACTTCCAGTACAAGAGTTTTTCCCTTAGCTTTTCATTGGACTTCCGCTATGGCGGGGTGATGTACAGTCAGACTGCTGCTGAAGTCCTGTTCGACGGTAACGGGATTGCCACTACATATAATGACCGCAGGCCATTCATAGTTCCAAATTCTGTAAATGCCGTAACTGATGGTACAGGCAAAACCGTTTATGTTGAAAATACAACTTTTGTCGGACCCGGTTCCGTAGCTCTGGGAGGAAAAAACCCCGGTGGTGGAAGCGGACAAACGGATTTTCATTTTGGATATTACAATCCATCCTACAATCAGGGCGGCGGTGACGGGTATCAGATCTTCGACAGGTCCTTCCTGAAATTGCGCGATGTCAACCTTTCTTTTACGCTTCCCCACACCTGGAGCACAAAGATCAGCGCCGCCAGTGCGTCGCTCGGAATATATGCACGCAACTTTTTATTGTGGACGCCAAAGGCCAATGTGTATGTTGATCCTGAAGCGACCAACCTGGGCAATGACCTGGGTGGTGAGTTGGGTGAATTTGCCACAGCACCCCTGTCCAAGAGTTATGGCATTATCTTAAAACTTGTCTTCTAAAAAAATGACTATGCGTATCCCCATTAATAAATTATTGTCGTGCGCCTGCCTTGTTTCATTTCTTTTTTGGGAAACTGGTTGTAAGAAAGCGCTGGACATAAACTTTAACCCGAATGTTCCCCAACTGTCACAAGGCAATCCTTCACTGATTTTTCCGTCTGCCGTACTTGCAACAACAGCAAAGGCGGGTGGCGACCTGGCCATTGTAGGTGGCATGTGGTCCCAGTATTTTACCCAGGCAGCGCTCGGAGAGCAGTATACAGATGTTGATTCTTATAATCTCAACGCCAATGACGGGTTTGTTTCCGGTGGTTTTTCAAGCTGGGACGTGTTGTTTGAGTCCGGGCTGAAGAATTATGCCTTTGTGCAGCAAAAAGCGATTGAAGCCGGTGATTGGAATTTCTATCTGATGAGTACAGTGATGAAAGTATATACGACCACCATACTGGTCGATTTGTATGATCAGATTCCTTATTCCGAAGCCCTGCTGGGAGCAACGAACCTGCAGCCCAAGTTTGACGATGGTTTTACAATATACCAGGAGTTGCTGGATACCCTGAATATAGCGCTTGGTAAGGATTTCACGCTTTCAACCAATACAGATCCCGGTACCCAGGACCTGATATTCGGTGGAAATATGGACAACTGGAAAGCATTTGCCAACACGCTTAAACTGAAAATGTATCTGCGAATGATCAATGCGCATTCGGATGTGGCTACTTCAGGTATCACGGCCTTATATGCCGGCAACCCCGTATTTCTCACGACGGATGCTGCCGTTACCAACTTTACAGATGCGCCAGGCCTTGACAACCCGCAGTATGAACAGGATAAACGCAATCTGAATACGGCTTCCAATATTAAGGCGAGCACAACATTTGTAAGCTGGCTCACCGACAATGGAGACCCGAGGATTATATATTATTATCAGAGCGCATCACCAACTTCCATTAATCAGGGGGATTTTGGTGCGACCAATCCAAATTATTCGGCTGCGCCCGTTTACCGGAACATAGATCACACGGCTGCAACAGATCCCGTAGAATTTCTTTCTGCGGCTGAGTCCTATTTCCTGCAGGCAGAAGCGGACGTACGCTTTTTTGGCGGACTCAATGCAAAGAGTTTATATGAGCAGGGCGTAATGTTAGCCTTTGCAGCAACCGGAAATGACGCCACTACCTTTATTGCTCCGGGCGGAGTGTATGAATGGGGGAATGAAAAGGAAGGAGGAGTTGTGCTGGATCCCATCGCACAGATCATCCGCCAGAAATGGGCTTCATGTGCTTTTGGCGGTCACGGCATTGAAGCTTTTTTTGAAAAAAACAGGACAGGATTCCCGGCCACCAGTCCGGTATATTCCAACGATCCCGCTTATATACCGGGGCAGTTGGTGGTCGTCAGGAATTCAGTACTGCCTCCCGGCATGATGCCTAAAAGATTTGTGTTCCCTATTTCTGAAACTTCAGTCAATAAGAATGCGCCCGCCGCCGTGCCAATAACTACACCAACCTGGTGGGGGAAATAATTTATTCAATGTAAAGAATATGAATAAGAAATTAAGTGTCCATATTTTTTTGATCTTCTCGTGCTTGATTTTGTTTTCCTGCAAAAAGGACAATTTCAATTACCCGCCGGGAATGGTAGGCATTTCCAAGATCATCTTTTTTCCTTCCGTGACCATTGTGGGAGACAGACTGCTCATACTTCAGCAGGGAGCTCCTTTCACGGATTCCGTAATTTCCACCCTTAACGGGCAACCGGTTCCGTTTACGACCAATGTAACGGTAAGTACGGCAAATCCGGGAGTATATAATGTAGTGTATACCGCTTCAAATCCGCAGGGATTTACTGCCACGGACTGGAGAACAATCGTGGTAATAGGTAGTGATGTGGCTGCCAACGATTTTTCCGGCACTTATTTAAGAGCAGCCACGGGTGTTACCAGCACATGGACAAAAACGGCTACGGGTGTTTACACAGTGGAAAATGCAGGCGGAGCATCTGTTGGAGTCGGGCTGAATGTAATAGCAGTTAATTACACAGGGACGCAAATCGCAATACCAGTGCAGGAGTCAACGGATTACGGAGGACTGGTGAGTTCTTCGAGCGAAACGTATACACTGACGCCGGCACCACCAACATATTCCTGGATATTTCACGCGACTAATTACGGCACCGGACTAAGAACCTTTACTAAACAATAAAGTCACCTTTATGCGAAAATTATTTTGTGCGTCTGGAATCCTAGCTATTATCTTTTTAGGTGCCTGTAAGAAAAGTACCTATAATCCCGGTCTGACCGCCACAGAAAAAGCAGCCGGAGGATGGTGGGTAACATTTACCCAGGGTGGTGTTGACGTGTATGGTCTGGGAACTTTTTTTCTAACTACTTACAATGATGCAGCCAACGATCAGGATTCACTATGGGTAGATGACCTGACGCATTCCTGGGGGTTTAAATGCAAGGTTGGCCTGAATTATAAGAACCTGACTTTTTCGGTTACAAATGGAATAAACGAATATCAGAATGATTCGGTGAATATCGCCAACGGCAAGATCCTTACCAAAGCAGGCAGATCAAAGGCCGGAAACCCAACGGACAGTATTTATATGGAAGCGACATTCTCAGACGATCCCACAAAATCTACCTATATCATCAGCGGGACGGAGAGAACCGGTTTTATCGAAGATGATTATTGAAATCCCTCGGAGTCATCCCCGTAAGTGCTTTAAAGGTTCTCGCCAGGTGGCTCGTATCAGTGAATCCGGTCAGAGGAACTATTTCGGACAAGGGCATTCCCATCTTCAGCAACTGTATTGTTTTCTCCACTCGGAGATTCAGAAGATAAACCTTCGGCGTCATGCCAACTGTTTTCTTAAATACACGCAACAGGTGACATGGGCTCAACAACGCGATCGTTGCCAGATCATGTAACAGTACCTTGTGTTTTACATTGTCGTGAATATAATCGAGCACATTTTTTATCCGGTGGTCGAGCGGCGGGTCATGAGCTTCATCATGAACGTAATAACCCTTTCTGTCATCAGGGCTGGCCTTGAGATTGCCGGAAGGGTTATTTTCAATCATATGATCTTGTTGTCAGAGCAGCAGCGTTAAAGGTCTCCCAGCCATTTTTTAAATGCACTTGAATTCTCACGACTGATCTGTATCTCCGGATTGATAGGCAGTGCAAGTTCTACGCTTACCCTGCTTTTGGACAAAGGCTTAAACCGCCGGATATAATTTACATTAATGATAAATTTCCGGTTCGCCCGGTAAAAGAGCGATTCATCCAGTTTTTTTTCAAGCGAGCTGAGACTGTAATCCTCAACAACATATCTTTTATTGTTCTTGTCTGCCAGGGAGATCAATTTCTTATCCGCTCTTATATAGACAATATCATCAGATAATAAGGGATAGTAATCGGTTTTTCCCTTTACCAGGAAACGTTTTTTCGTCCTGTTACGCTCATTCATGAAGTCAATAAAACGGTCTATGTTATTTACAAAATGATTCCTGATCGTTTTATATTTATCCAGGATATTTTTTAGCTTATTGCAGTCAATGGGTTTGTTCAGGTAATCAAAACAATTCATTCCGAAGACCTTGGGATGAAGGTTATTTTCGGGGCCCATCAGCACCACGGGGCAAAGTTGCAAATCCTTCAACATTTCGGCATGCTGAATATCGGATTCCATATCCCTGAAGATAAGATCAGGTATTCCGGCCTCAAGCCTTTTCAGGCAGGATTTTACCGAAGAATGGATTTCAATGGATTCGATGCCTGCTTCGATATCCAGCAGGGCTTGCTTTAGCCAAAGAGCCTGCAGGTGGTCAGCTTCAATAATTAATATTTTCATAGTGCGGTGATTTTTGTTCATCCAATAACTAAGCCTGCTGATTGCCGGCCCTTTCGCCTTATAATTTTTCTCCGATCCATTGTTTAAAAAACGAAGTATTCTGCTGACTGATCAATATCGGCTCGCTCATTGGCAGAATCAGCTTTAACCTGATCCTGCTGGAATGAGCGATGCTGAACACCTGGATAAAGTCAACGTTCACAATAAATTTCCTGTTTGCCCTGTAAAAAGTATTCCGGTCCAGCTGGCTGAATAATTCAGAAAGGCTTCTGGCAGCAGTCAGGTATTTTCTGTTTTCCTTGTCAACCAGAAAAACGAGCTTATGGTCAGAGAAAAAATAAACCACTTCGCTGATTTTGAAAGTTTGAAATTCGGTGCCTTTTTTTATCAGTATGCGTGACTTTAATTTTTCTTTACCGTTTAAATGCTCAAACAGGGAAGAATGGTTCTTGATAAAGAAGTGCTGGAGCTCCCTGTAATGTTCAAGGCATTTTTTGAGACTATACGGATCCAGGGGTTTTATTAGCACATCAATGCAATTGTGGAGTTGTGAGTCCGCATAATTTTCTTCTGCGTTCAGGATAAAGGCCACGGGGCAGTCCACATCCACAGCCTGGAATAAATTGAAATAAATGCTGTTTTCAGGATCTATCTCCATGAATAGTAAATCGGGCTGTGCGTTATTCCGGAAATAATGGATCGCCTGGCCAATAGTGGACAGCGTGGCCAGAATTTCTATCTTGTCATCTATAGAATGAATTTTTTCCCGGAGAGTATCCGACTGTTTTTTCACTGTTTCTAAAATCAATGCTTTCATGTTGGTTCAGAATTGATTTGCACTTGAGTGCCCGGATCTTGATTTTAACCTTAAAATTATCAGGTTCGTTTCTTCGATCTCCCGTTTGGGTAAATGAGCGAATAAAGAATATTTATTCCTGTTTAAATTTGTGCTAGAGAGTTCAGATTACCAGGGTGCCTGGAATTTTCTCATGTGACTTAGCGGGTGGTTTCTACTACCTGCTTTTTCTATAACATAATGCAAGATAAAGAACCGCTTGGCACAACGCCTGTTCGACCTTCACCACTCATCACAATCGCAACATTTTACTATAATGCATGAACGCTAATTTGAGAAGCTTAAAATAAAAATAGCATTCTTAAAAAGGCGGCTGATTGAATATTTTATAATTAGGATGAATGGTAACTCGTTCATAAAAAATTATATTAGATTATGTAATGCGGTTTTTGATTTGGCTGCACAGTAAAGTAATCTTCTGTTCGCAAAATCTGATGCACAAAGGCTCTAATCAGACAGACTCAATGCCTGTCAATCGCTTTTATTTGTGTTCCGGGAGATGGAGTTGATCCGGAGAATCGGATCAAGGGAATCGGGAAGAAATACTACAGGCTCCTGATTTTCCCAATGAGACCTGTTGAAGAAAAACCATCCAGCATGGGATTGATCACTACTCGTCCGCCATTGGACTGAACCTCATTTGCCCCCACGATCTGGTCGATAGTATAATCGCCGCCCTTCACAAGCACATCGGGTTTTATCAGTTCGATCAGTTCCAGCGGCGTATCTTCTTCAAAAATGACGACGGCGTCTACCACGAGCAGGGATGCCAGGATGAGGGCGCGGGATTCTTCATCCATCACCGGCCGGCCTTCGCCTTTTAGGCGCCGCGCGGAGCTGTCTGAATTCAGGCCAACAATAAGTACATCGGCTTCCTTAGCAGCTGAAGAAAGGGAAGAAATATGACCTGGATGCAGGATGTCAAAACATCCATTGGTAAATGCAATGGTCTTGCTCAGCAATTTCCAGCGGTTGCGCTGAAAAACGATCTCGCGTGTGGAGAATATCTTATGCTGTATAACCTGCGGGTTTTTCATCCGGCTTTTTGTTAACACGATTTACGCGGGGAAGTAAAATAAAACTGACCACGCCAAAAATAACGAAGCTGAGGAACTGTCCGAACCAGAGCAGCCAGCCGAGCGCTTGCCCGTATGGTTCTTTCGGGATCTGATACAGTGCCACCGTTTCCATTACCAGCAGGGCATAGGCGCCAATACCGCCCGGTGATAGGATCATGCCGACACTTCCCATGGCAAGCACCGTAAGTGCGTCTGCGAGGGTCAGACGGCTGGTTTCGTCGATGGCAAAAAAGCCGCACCAGGTGCTTAGCAGGTACATGAACCATATGGCCACCGTGTATACGAAGAACAGGGGTTTGTTTTTTAATGCGCGCACACTGATCAGTCCATGCCAAACGCCAATGAGGATAGCTTTTAATTTCTGAACCAGGTTAATGTGGCCGAAACGGCTGAAGATAATTTTCAGGGTAATAAAAAACAAGATCAGGGCGGCAACGAGGAAAATGATTTTATGGTAAGCTGTTTGTCCGTTACTGTTCCTGAATGCTGGCAGTATATAATTCTGCACGAGCGAAGAGATAATATCAAATTGGAAAAAAAAAGCGAGTCCGAATACGAGGAGCAGGCAGATCACGTCAAAGGCCCTTTCGGCCACAATGGTGCCCACCAATTTTTGTGCGGGTACTTTCTCATAACGGGCAAGGACAGTACATTTAACCACTTCGCCGAGGCGCGGAGCGCCTAGATTTACAAAGTATCCGATCATGACTGCAAAAAAGGTATTCATCATGGATGGCCTGTATCCCATGGGTTCCATCAACTGGCGCCAGCGCAGGGACCGTATCCAGTGGCTGATCAGCAATAAACCAAAAACAGGAATCAGGAGCCAGTAGTGTGCGCGGTCCATAGCTTTTTTGAGCTGCTCCCATTTTTCATGGTCAAGTCCCCGAATACTCAGCCAGACGAAAAATATGGCAAGAGCCGCAAAAAAAGCATACTGAAGAGTCGCCAAAAACGTTTTCTTCATAGAGGCTGGTAAGATACGATATTAAAGGGATTTCTCAAGATGCAAGACCTTCATTGTCAGATCAAAACGAAGCTATAATTTGTTTCCTTTTTTCGGGAATACAACCCACGGATCAAATTTTTTTGCCAACTCAAAATCCATCCTCGCATAAGAGATTACGATCACGATATCACCTACTGCTCCGCTTCGTGCAGCCGGACCATTAAGGCAGCAGATGCCGGAGCCCCGCTTACCCTTAAGCAAATAGGTTTCTATTCTGGCCCCGGTATTCACATTCACCACCTGCACTTTTTCATTAACGATCAAATGGGCGGCATCCATAAGATCTTCATCGAGCGTGAGACTGCCCACATAATGCAGATTAGCCTCCGTTATAACTACCCGGTGAACCTTTGATTTCAATATTTCTATTTCCATAGTCGCCCTGAATTTTTAGCCTGCAAAAGTAATCAATTGAGCAGCATATTGTCAATCAGTCGTACTTCGCCGAGAAATGCAGCGACAAGCGCCACTGCCTTTTCCTTTCCATCCCAGGAGATCAGGGGCTTCAGGTCCTTCGCTCCTGCAATAGCAATATAGTCTGTTTTAAATCCGGCTTCTTCCAGCATTTGTTGAGCAATATGAAGCACAGGACCAGGGTCGCCGGCATGTAATTCGCTTCTGATATAGCCGAGCATTGCAGGTATGGCCGCGGCCTGCTTGCGCTGTACCGGATTCAGCCTGCCGTTCCGGCTGCTCAGTGCAAGGCCGTCAGGAGCCCTCAAAGTCGGAACAGTATGAAACCTGACTTTGAGTTTCATTTGAGAGATGAGTTGCTTAATCACCAGGCATTGCTGGAAGTCCTTTTGGCCCATAAAAAGATGATGTGGATTTACAACCATCAGCAGCCGGCTCATCACCTGACACACACCCTGGTAATGACCGGGACGGTACCTGCCTTCGAGAATGGTTTCCAGATACCCGATCTCATATTTTTCCAATGACCTGGCCGGGGGAAAGATTTCATCCACGGAAGGCAGGAAGAGAATATCTGTTCCCACTTTTTCAAGCAGCTGTATATCGCTCTCTGTGTTAACAGGATATTTTTCAAAATCCTTCCGGTCATTGAATTGATATGGGTTCACAAAAATGCTGCAAATA
This sequence comes from Chitinophagaceae bacterium, assembly GCA_025449645.1. Classification (GTDB taxonomy): domain Bacteria; phylum Bacteroidota; class Bacteroidia; order Chitinophagales; family Chitinophagaceae; genus Puia. The sequence goes on from JANWIY010000163.1 coordinate 22,427, forward strand.
GTGAGCCCGGCTTCCGCCTGCGATGCCCTGATAAGGCTGATATGTCCATCATGAAGGGCACCCATCGTAGGCACGAAACCGGTCTTCAGCCCTTTTACCTGCCGGTTGTTTTCAAGGAAAGTGCGCAGATCGGCCGGGTTCTTAAAAAGTATCATTTTCAGGGTTTTATGTCTCCCGGAGCCAGTCCGGGAGCCGATTTGGGGAATAAACCTTACCTTTGCAAACTGATTTTCAGGTAATCTCCTGGTCACCAATTCCCTTTCCTAATGGTCGCAAAGAAAAGAATTTTATTTATTTCCAATGAAATGTCTCCTTATCTCGAACTTACTGAGTTTGCTGAAACGGTGAATAAATTAGCGATAAAATCAAATGACAATGGATTTGAAGTGCGTTGTATCATGCCCCGGTTTGGGGTAATAAATGAAAGGAGGCATCGTTTGCACGAAGTGGTCCGGCTTTCAGGTATTAATGTTTCGGTAGACAATGACGATTACCCTCTTCAAATTAAAGTCGCCTCCCTTCCCAATGCACGTTTACAGGTTTATTTCCTGGAGAACGAGGACCTTTTCAAGCGCAAGTTCATCTTTCACGATGAAAAGGAAAAATGGTTTGACGATAATGGATTGCGCACAGTCTTTTTCTGCAAAGGTGCCCTGGAAACCGTTAAAAAATTCGGCTGGCCCCCGGACATCATCCATTGCAGCGGCTGGATGACGAGCCTGATCCCTTTTTATCTCAAAACGGTTTATAAGAAAGAACCCGTATTTGCCCATAGTAAAGTAATCTTTACCATTGGCCAGAACACATTTAAGGAAAAACTGGGCGCCGGATTTACCAAGATAGCCAACATACATGCATCGATTAAAGAGAAAGACCTGGAGCCCTTCAGCGATGCTACCAACAGTGCATTGTTCCGGGGAGGAGCACTTTTTGCTGATGCCATCACATTTGGTGCAGAGAAAACAGATAAGAAACTGGTTGATGAATTCAGCAAGGTGCGCGGCAAAAAAGTACTGCCATTCAACGCGGAGTCCGATCTGACCGATTATCTTCAGTTATACACGGACCTTTCTCAATAAGTTCTTTACGATGAACGGGAATCCTAATGGTTCAACTATTATCTTTGCGTCGCCATCCATTAATTACTCCGTAGTTAGTGGTTTTTTGTTTGTGTAAGACCAATTTCAAAAGCTCAACATGTCTTATTTATTCACTTCTGAAAGTGTCTCCGAAGGTCACCCCGACAAAGTGGCGGACCAGATTTCCGATGCCCTGATTGATCATTTTCTTGCCTTCGACCCGCAGTCAAAAGTAGCCTGTGAAACCCTTGTAACTACCGGGCAGGTGGTACTGGCCGGCGAAGTAAAATCAAAAGCATACCTGGACGTACAGGAAATTGCACGTTCAGTGATTCGGCGGATCGGATATACCAAGAGTGAATATATGTTCGAGGCCAATTCCTGCGGCATTTTCTCTTCGATCCATGAACAGTCTGCCGATATTAACCAGGGCGTTGACCGCACCAAAAAGGAAGACCAGGGAGCAGGGGATCAGGGCATGATGTTCGGATATGCCAGCCATGAAACGGATAATTATATGCCACTTGCTCTGGACCTGGCCCATATGCTTCTTATCGAACTGGCGGCTTTGAGACGGGAAGACAAGCAGATTAAATATTTGCGGCCGGATGCAAAAAGCCAGGTCACACTGGAGTATGACGACAATAACAATCCGATCCGGATTGATGCGATTGTGATTTCCACACAGCATGATGACTTTGACACGGAAGCGCGGATGCAGGATAAGATCAGGAAAGATATTATCGGAATCCTTATCCCGAGGGTAAAGTCGAAATATAAAAAATACGCACACCTGTTCAATGATAAGCTCAAATATCATATTAACCCAACCGGAAAATTTGTAATTGGCGGCCCTCATGGCGATACCGGACTCACCGGGCGGAAAATCATTGTAGATACGTATGGAGGAAAGGGTGCTCATGGCGGAGGAGCTTTCAGTGGAAAAGATCCCTCGAAAGTGGATCGCAGTGCGGCCTATGCAACCAGGCATATCGCGAAGAATCTGGTAGCGGCCGGCGTGGCCACGGAGGTATTGGTGCAGGTTTCCTATGCGATCGGCGTGGCACAGCCCACTTCGATACATGTTGATACTTTTGGAACAGCCAGGGTAAAACTGAGTGATGGTGAAATCGGCAAAATTGTAGAGCAGGTTTTCGATATGCGCCCATACTTTATTGAACAGCGGTTGAAACTGCGCAATCCGATTTATAGCGAAACCGCGGCTTACGGCCATATGGGCCGCAAACCGGAAATTGTTGTTAAAACATTTGTATCCCCCGACGGAAAGACCATTAAGAGAAAAGTTGAGCTGTTTACCTGGGAGAAACTTGATTACGTAAAGAAAGTAAAGCAGGCATTCAAGATTAAATAAAAATTCGTTTCAAAGCTGAACAGGGTTAGCCGCTCAGGCTGACCCTGTTTTTGTTAAAGCATGTACAGCCATTATAATTAGTATTTTCGATCATGAACATTCATAAAAATCCATGGGAAATTCTTGACCAGCAAATGGTATACGAAAACCCATGGATCCAGGTTACTGAATTTCAGGTATTGAATCCCTCCGGAGGAAGGGGCATCTACGGAAAAGTACATTTTAAAGGTATTGCCGTTGGGGTAATTCCCCTGGATGATGAATTCAATATTTATCTCGTTGGCCAGTACAGGTTTCCACTTCAAAAATACAGTTGGGAAATTCCTGAAGGTGCGGCACAAATGGAAGAGGATCCTCTCCAGGCTGCAAAAAGGGAATTGATCGAAGAAACGGGATTGGTAGCAAATGAGTGGACGCAGTTGCTCAGCATGCATCTTTCCAATTCTGTAACGGATGAACTGGCTGTGGTATTTCTGGCAAGACGGCTGGAGCAACACAATGCCATGCCGGAAGAAACGGAATTATTAACCATAAAGAAAATTCCCTTTGAGCAGGCATATGAAATGCTGGAATCCGGCGGAATTTCAGATTCGATTTCGGTAGCTGCCATTCAGCAGGTCCAGCTTATGCTGCTCGAGGGCAGAATTAAAAAATAAATATTTGAAACCTTCTTCAATAATCATCGGGCGGCAGCCTTTAATCGAGGCCATTCAATCTGGCAGGGGAATCGATAAAATTCTTTTTCAACGGAATGTGAGTGGTGAATCCATCGGCGAGATCCGCAAACTGGCGGAGAAGCTCGGCATTCCTATCCAACAGGTTCCGCAGGAGAAATTGTACAGCTTCACCCGCGCCAACCACCAGGGCGTGCTCGCGCTGGCTTCGCTTTTTCAATACATAGATCTGCAGCAGGCCATTGATCATGTGGTATCCCTGGGCCAGGTGCCGCTTTTTATCCTGCTGGAGGGCATTACTGATGTAAGAAATATCGGGGCCATCGCGCGGAGTGCGGTTTGTTGCGGGGCCCAGGTGATGATCATTCCGGACAAAGGCATTGCGGCTCTGAATGAAGAGGCCCTGAAATCCTCTGCCGGTGCGCTGGAAAAAATTCATATCTGCCGCGTAAGCAGTTTATTGAAGGCTGTGGACACCCTGCACCTCAATGGGATAAAGGTTTATGCGAGCGAAAGGGAAGCAGATAAAAAGCTGTTTGAATTGAACCTGAAAGACCCTTTCTGCGTGATGATGGGCAGTGAGGACAAAGGATTGCAGCCTCATTTGCGGAAGGCGGCGGACGAACTCTTTACGATTCCGATGGCCGGGAGTTTTGATTCGTTCAATGTTTCCGTAGCTGCAGGAATTATTTTGTATGAGGCGATGAAAGGGAGAATTTGATAATTTGAAAATGAAAGGCAAATGTGGTAATGTGCAAATGTGGAAATGCTTTGGCTGCTGAAGGGCAGCTAAGATGGACAGTGATTTGAAAATTTGATAATTTGAAAATGAAAGGCAAATGTCGCAATGTGCAAATGTGGAAATGCTTTGGCCACCAAAGCGCAGCGAAAGCGGGTGGTGATTTGAAAATTTGAAAGTTTGATAATTTGAAAATGCTTTGCCAACCGCAGGGCAGAGAAGGTGGGCGGAAATTTGAGAATATATTAAAACATGAGGCCCGTCGAAGTTGTTTGCGATGAGAAAGATCAGTGGGTAGAAATAATGAATATAAGTTTTGCAAAACAAGTATTTGATTCAATAATCGGAGGCTGATTTTTACTTTTTACTTTTTAATTTTTAATTTGACCCAACAAATCAAACTAATCGAATGTCCGCGCGATGCGATGCAGGGATGGCCCCACATTATTCCCACGGAAAAGAAGATTGAATACCTCAATGCGCTCCTGAAGGTGGGATTTAACAGTCTTGATTTCGGCAGTTTTGTTTCCTCAAAAGCCATTCCGCAAATGGCGGATACTAAGGAGGTTCTTGCCGGGTTGAGATTGAATGGGTCAGAAACGAGATTGCTTGCCATTGTTGCCAATACGCGGGGTGCGCGCGAAGCCTGTGGCTATTCCGAAATTAGCGATATCGGATTCCCCTTTTCTGTTTCGGAAACTTTTCAGCAGCGAAACGCGAATAGTTCTATAGAAAAATCTTTACTCACTGTTCATGAGATCCTGGAACTCTGCGGGGAAAATTCAAAACGGCTGGTTATTTATATTTCAATGGCCTTTGGAAATCCTTACCGCGATCCATGGTCGGAAACCATCGTGCAGGATTGGATTCATAAGTTCGTCGAAATGAAAGCAGACGTTATCTCACTTGCGGATACGGTGGGTCTTGCAACTCCTGAACAGGTGTATTCCCTGGCCAGATTCACAATCACGCGGTTTCCCACAATTGAAACAGGCGTACACCTGCATTCGCGCAAAGAACACAGCATCCAAAAAGTGGAAGCTGCTTTTTCTGCTGGCTGCCATCGGTTTGACGGAGCATTGCGCGGGATCGGCGGCTGCCCGATGGCCGGTGATGAACTGGTTGGCAATTTGGATAGTTTGCTGCTGATTGACTATTTCCGAAACAAAAAGAGACCTGCAATATTGCACGAAGAGGCTCTGGAGCATGCTGTTGCCCTGACTGATGATATTTTTTTAAATCATTGATGTGGAATCCTTTTTTTTGCCGATCCAGATAAACCCGCCCGCGGAAAGGATCCGCTACCAGCAGAAAATATTGCTGACCGGTTCCTGCTTTACTGAACACATTGGCAACTGGCTGGAAGATGTGAAATTTGATGTATTGCAAAATCCAAACGGGATTCTTTTTGATACGCTAAGCGTAGCAGGCAGCCTGGTCTCTTATGTCGAAGGAAGACAATACCAAAAAGGCGATCTTTTTTTTCTGAATGATCTTTGGCAAAGCTGGAAGCACCATGGCTTGTTCTCAGATACCAGCCAGCAACGCTGCCTCGAAAAGATAAACGAATCGCAGTCGGCCGCTCATGAATTCTTAAAAAAATCAGACTGGCTGATCATTACCCTCGGATCCGCTTTTTCTTACACGCTGAAGGAAAATCAAATGCCGGTTGCCAACTGCCATCGTGCACCTTCGGATTGGTTTACAAAGACGCTATTGTCAATTGAGGATATGCTGGCCGTATTTGATGAAACTCTTCATCGCCTGTTTCAATTTAATCCTGCTCTGAGAATAATATTTACCGTTAGTCCGGTTCGCCATATCCGCGATGGAGTTATAGAAAATAACCGGAGTAAAGCGCGGCTCATTGAGATGGTTCACCATTTTGCGAATAAGTTTGACCGCATTTATTATTTTCCCGCCTATGAACTGGTAATAGATGTGCTTCGTGATTACCGGTTTTTTGACAAAGACCTGGTGCATCCTAATTACCAGGCGACAGACTTCGTATTGGATAATTTCATGCAACACTATGTGGAATCTTCATCCAGGGCCATCGCTGACGAAGTAAAAAAAATAAAAACCGCATACAGACATAGGGCGCTTCATCCGGATACCGAGGCGCACAAGCGCTTTCTAAATGAGTACCTGTTAAAAACAAAAGTACAGGCTGAAAAATACCCGTTCCTGGATTTTAAAAAGGAGATTGACCACTTTTCCTCGTGGCCCTGATGATTATTTTTTTAAATAAAGACCTAAAAACATGATTACCAGGGATACCCAGAAGGTAAACATCCATTTTGACCAGGCCAAATTTTGTTTGCGCAAGATTATCTTTTGTTGCATACCTAAGCTCATTTCTTCTTTCCATTTCTGACAGATCTGCCTTGGTCGCGAATTGCCTCAATTCATTTATTAAGTCAGCTGCCATGGAATGGATGGATGAATGAACCTGTTTCAGTTCAGCTTTCATTTCAGCCCGCAACGAAATGTTGCCTTCATGAACCTGTTTCAGTTCATCTTTCATTTCGGCCCTAAAGGAATCGAATCTTAAATCAGCTTGTTTGAATTCATCCTTCATTTCAGTTTGCATGGAATGGATGACTGAATGTACCTGTTTCAGTTCATCTTTCATTTCAGCCCGCAACGTATTGAGTTTTGAATCGGGTAGCTTGAAATCATTCTTTGTTTCTAACCGATTCGATTCGATCTTTGAATCAAAGCGCTGCAGGTCTGATAGAATCAGTTGGAATTCGCTGTTGGAATCTTCATTCATGGTAAGTGCCGGTTTTGCAAGGATGTTTGTTTTGTTCCTGAACTGAAGCGGGCGGTTCATAATATCTGATGTAATTGTTCTGGACCAGCCTTTTTCAATGATGGACAAAACCTGAATGGCTTAATGCTGCTTTCCAAAATTAATCAAATACTTTTCCGGCTCGAAATGAATTCGTGAAAAAAGCATAAGTAAAATCACCCTTTTTTAATGGATCCGGTCGCCGCGGACATCCATTTTTGAAATGACGGTGGCTTCGTATTTGAGCCATTCTGCCCAGCGATTGCGCACTTTTTCCTTTCCAAGAAAAGTTTCCGCGAGATCGATGAAGAGATGGTAATGGCCGGCTTCACTTTCCATAAAGCGGCGGTAGAAATTTTTCAGGTATTCGTCTTTGAGTCCTTCACTCAGGCGCTTGAACCGTTCACAACTGCGTGCTTCGATCATCGCCATGGTCAGGAGCTGATCCAGGAAGCGATCCTCGAAATCTCCTCCCCTGCGCTGAAAAGTGATGAGCTGATTTACATATTCATCCTTCCTTTGTTTTCCCAGCTTTAGTCCGCGTTTGGTCAGTTCGGCAAGAACCATCCGGAAGTGTCCCCATTCTTCCGTAACAATGGGCGCGAGCTCACTCACCAGTCTTGGCCGATCAGCATATTTCTGAATGAGTGAAATGCAGGTCGTCGCTGCCTTTTGTTCACAAAAGGCATGATCCGTCAGGATCTCCTCTATGGATATGCCGGCCAGATCCACCCATCGCGGATCTGTGGGTAGTTGAAGCCCCAGGATGTTTTTGGTGATGGTCATCGTTTTGCAAATGTCTGAATTAAGGAGATCTTTGAACATTAAAGTTAATAAACCTCAATCCCTTATCAACGGCAGGCGGGCGGCCGCTATTAAAAATTGGGAGACCAACCATGTATGCCTCAGGATTTTCTCGATAGAAAATTGCAGGACAGATTTCAAAGAAATGCTTATCGCCGTTTGCAACTGGCAGCGGGCGAGCATGATTTCTTTTCCAACGATTACCTGGGTATTTCCAGGAACGGGCTGATCGACGAGAAGCTTAAAGGGAATTCTTTTTCACATGGATCTACCGGCTCGAGGCTGCTGGCAGGGAATTATCCATTAATTGAAGAAACAGAGCGAATGATTGCGAACTTCCATGAATCGCCCTCCGCCCTGATATTCAATTCCGGTTATGATGCAAACCTGGGTCTTTTGTCATGCATTGCCGAAAGAGGCGATACTATTTTGTATGATAAGCTGAGTCATGCTTCAATCCGTGATGGGGTCAGGCTCTCGCAGGCGCAAGCCTTTTCTTTTGGTCACAATGACCTGGAGGATCTGAAAAATAAATTACTGAGAAAAAAGGGGGAGTGCTTTGTTGTTACCGAATCAGTTTTTTCTATGGATGGAGATATGGCACCAGTCAGGGAAATGCTTGCCCTTTGCGAGTCTGCTGATGCACGCCTGATCGTTGATGAAGCACATGCAACAGGCGTGGTTGGCAATCATGGAGAAGGCCTGATTCAGCACGAAGGCATCCACCACAATTGTTTCGCGAGGATCATAACCTTTGGCAAAGCGCTGGGCTGTCATGGTGCTGCCATCTTATCCGGTGAACTGCTCCGGAATTTCCTGATCAATTTTTCAAGGTCTTTTATTTTTACGACAGCCCTTCCTCCTGTTGCCATTGCTGCCATTAAAACTTCTTACGAGATTTTTCCGGACATGCATGCGGAAAGAGAGCAATTAAAAGATTTGATCCGTTTCTTCAGGCAAAATCAGACCATTCATACAGCTTCGGGGGAAACATATTTATTCAAAGAATCCGGTACGCCCGTTCAGGGGCTCATTGTTCCGGGAAATGCAAAAGTAAAAGCGGTTGCAAGTCAACTGGGCAGGATGGAGATGGACGTTCGGCCCATACTGTATCCCACAGTTCCGGAAGGCGAAGAAAGGCTTCGGATTGCATTGCACAGTTTCAACAGCGTGGAAGAAGCCGGCGCGTTAGTCTCGGCGCTAAGAGAAATTTAATTTGTCATTGGCGCGGGGGAGCCGGTGGGCGGCCTCCGGGATTACTCAATGCAGCGCTGAAAAATCCGCCGAACAGTCCATCCATTCCAAGCCTCACTCCAACCTGGCCGGTTTTCCCATTGAGATAGGAAGCCACTACGTCCACACGGAATATTTTTAAGATATTTTCCAATCCGCCAAAGACTTCCACATAATTATTATTGCGGTTTACATAAAAAGCATTGGATCCGGCGACCAGGTTCCACTGCAAATTTCTCAGGAGCGGAATCTTATTGGTGATCATGCCATTAAAATGCTGTTCAATATGGCCCACGGCGTAGAAAGCTGCAGTGGTGCTGTTTGCATAGTATGGGGCCAGCTGGAAGCTGTTGAGGTAAGGGGTTGCATAAAAAGTCTGGTTTCCATTGAAATGCTGGTAATCCTGGATAAACAATTTTCTCGTATTGAGGAAACCACCGATACTGAAACGGTATTTAAAAACACCTCGAAGTTTCAGGTTGAGGTAATCCCAAAATGAAAACTGCCATTTATCATAGTCCACATCGGACCCAAAAATGTCCGGAATTCCTTTACGGTAACTGAAAGCCAGGGTTGGGTATTTGGAACCGATGGCCAGCTTGTTGTCCGGGAACTCGATATAACGCTGTCCGGGTTTGAACTGAAGATCGACGCCTGCAATCAATGCCTGATGCTGCTTGAACGGAGCATTCAGTTTTTCAAAAGGGTAATTCGGACTGAACGGAATGTTCTTATTTCCGAAGAAAGAAAAATCAGTTGTATTGGTCAGGGGGATACGGTCTTCGTACAATAGTGAACCCGTTATTCTGAATCCATTGTCAAAACGTGTTTTATATTGGACGGAGCCAAAATTATTTTCATAGATTTTCATGTAGTTCTTTCTAAACATCAGGGTATAGATCTCGTTGATAAATGGTCCGATCGGATTTTCCGGATTGAACTGGCTTACCCTTTTGCCTCCCGAGAAGGATAAGGAGGTACGGCTGGCGCTGCCTCCGTTCAGATCGAAGACTCCTTTTTTCCGGTTAAAGTTCAGGGTGCCCCATGCATTCAGCCGGGTATTGCTGAATCCGTAACGGATATGCGGGATGAATTCGGTACTATTACCTGTATTCGTATTTTCTTTCAGAAAGGCGGCTTCTCCGTTTAATACCAATCCCTCCACCGTATTGTATTCAACCTTTAGCAGGAGGGGTTGGGTTGTGAATGACAAAGGATGTACAGGATTGTAGTCAGAGCGCTTGATCCCGTTGAATAAAATGTTTGTTATTGTAATGCCACCTTGTTTTTTTCGCAGCGAGTCGATTACCCGTTTACTGGATGCAGAATCGTGATTGCTCCTGAAAATACTGTCCTTTATCCGGTAGTCTTCCAGTTCCTCCGGTTCCAATGGAACGGGTCTCAGGGAATCCCAGTAAGCAATTGTTTTTTTATTAACTCCTGTATCGTATTTTATCACTACGTTGTTGAAATATTTTTTCCTGAACCTGGGGCCCAGGTCGTACTTGCCGTAGACATTTAAAATACTGCCATCGGCATCTATCCCGAATTTTTTAAAATTGATATTCACTATCTGGTTCTGAGTCCTCCATACGTCCCGGGTAATGGGGGCCTGAATTTGCCGGATATTAAAAGTGTCTACAATTTCGAGCCCGTAATCCTTTGTCAGGGTTAAATCCAGACTGTGTATCCTCCAGTCACCGTCCGTAATATTGATCGTACCGGTAAAAAGCGGTTCAAACCTTCTTTTCGGGATCACCTGGATCTTATTGATTTCCTTTCCATCTTCAGTAAATGATCCCAGATATTTATAATGGTAATAATTTAATGCACCGTCTGCAATCGGGGAGACATATCCGCGAGGGCTCAATTGGGTAATAAAAACGTTTACGTTATTGTTATAGAAATTGATGAAGGTGGGAAAATTAAAACCAAATCCATTTGTTCCGCTTTCTCTGCCTGATATGACCTCAAGTTTAATCTTGTCCGGTTTTTTGTATGAGATTTTGGTCACCGATTCTGAAAGGTAAATGATGCCCTTTCCTACGGAATCCACGCCCAGTGCTTTCCGATCTTCTTCCTTCATTGACTTTCCCATTATCCTGGTGGGAAGGGTGCGGGTTTTCAGCAGCGTTTTAATATATGCTTCGCAGGTAAAGGAGTCCAGCGGGTTTTCATAGGATTTTCTCTTTTTGATAGCGTGGCGGATGATCTCATAGGCCGGATCTTCGGCGCCGGATTTTACTATGATCTCTTTCATGGAAGTTTGCTGAAGCGACAATTTGAAATCCAGGGTCAGCGGTTCCGTTCCAAGGTTTATTGTTTTCTCCTGGCGGCCATACCCGACGTATTGGCAAACAATGGTATATTTTCCGGCGGGAAGGTCAATGAAATACCTGCCGCTGTTATTACTTGTTGTTCCGCGCGAAGTCCCTTTTACAAAAACAGAAGCATAGGGAAGAAGGGTACCCTTGTTGTCGGTTACTGTCCCGCTGATCCTGGCTGCCAGGAGGGGGTGAAAATGGACAAAACAAAATGAAAAAAGAATAAGGGCCTGCTTCATGAACAGAAAATAAAGACGAAGCTAAGTGATAGATCGTTGCTTTTCTCTGCCGGGCTTCTGATTTACTTCGATGAAGGAGCGTGGAAAACAATTCTTCTTCCGTAAGATCCTGCCAGGGCAGCAAAACCCGCAACAAGGGCTCCGATGAGCGAGGTGATTATTATCAGCAGAAGAGAAGATCCGTCCAGGCCGAAGATATAAGCTATTTTTTGAGAAAGGATCCCGTTGTTTTTATTATCTATCCACCAGGCAAGTACTTCCCATAAAAGAAATACGCCAAGGAAACCAGAGAGAAAAGAATAGGCCGGCTTCTGCGGTATGGCTGCACTTACTGCAAATGCGGCAATGGCGATTCCCCACCAGGGAAGATACAGCCCGCTTACGAATGAAAGCAACGCCGTAACCAGAATGGAAAGTATGTATTTGAACATAATGATGCAGCTTTATAATGCAGTTATCCTGATAATGGCCTTTACTCTTTTATCGGTCTCCTCATCTTTTGTCATCATCCATAAAAGATAATATTTACCATTGGCCCAGTTGTCAACAAAATTATCATAATAAGGACTACCGGGATTTCCGCTTTGTCCGCCTGGATATATCCCATAAGCTTCGGTACTTGCCGTAAGCTGAACGATCATGCGCCAACTCGGGCCGTGATCCTCCTTAACAGAATTTATTGCATAAGTGCCGCCGGAATCCATGATGTTCAAACGGCTGAATGGATCGAGGTTGGCCAGGTGTTCGATGCGGGTTGCTTTCATTTTTCCCCAAACCAATTTTCCTTCACTGTCCAATTGTCTGCATGCGCCTGCAGCTTTCTTAAAGGCCAGATTTACATCCTGTTTAAGGGTTTCCTTTTCCGGGGTGCGTACATCGTCCAGGAATTCGTAAGCGGAATCCCGCAATATACCTTCCAGCAGGGTGCTTTCATGAGGATAAAATCCCGGCATATTGTCTTTTTCAAGATCATCATCCCATACAATACTGGTGAGACTGTCCCACACTTCCTTAAAAATGGATGGTCCTTTGCCTTCGGCTTCATAGTGGAGATCCCATTCCCTCAAAAGGTCATAATACTTTCTTTCCGTTGCGTTCAGGTCGGAAGAATCTATATTTCTTAGAAGCACGGGTCTGGCCATTTCGGCAAACAGGTTGTACGTGTCCGTTTGCAACTTCATCATGTCTTCAATACCGATATCCTTCATCTGGTTAAGATAACGGTTGATCATCATGCCACGGTAGTTAGGGTAAGATCCGCCTAAATAATAAGGATATACGCCGGGGTCCACGGGATACTGGTTTGCGCTGCTTACATACCCGCGTTCGGGATTCACCATGATTGGATTTTCATCCTGGGGGATCATTCCCTGCCATGCATAGCTGCTGTCGGTCCCGGGCATTACAAAATCTCCCTGCCTTTTCCACTTGGCAGGAAATTCCCCCTGATCGCAAATGGCAATTTCACCCTGCTTGGAGGCAAAGGCAACGTTTTGTCCGGGCGTATGCAGCCATTTGATTGCTGCGAGATAATCGGAATAATTTCTGGCGTGATCCAGTGCATTGAAAATCATCAATTCATTTCCGGCATCATGGGCTTTCCAGCGGACGGCATAATATTTATTATTTGTCAGCCTGTTGCCGGAATAACTTTTATCATACATCACAGGACCAAAAACAGTATAGGCAACGGTATCAACATATTCCGGCTCGCCCTTCTGCAAAATATGTTCATAGCGGAATTCGGCCGGCTTCCATTCACCATTATACCAGTATTCCTTTTTGCTGTCATCTTTGAATTGTATTTCATAATAATCCCTGACATCGCGCATGGCATTGGTGAATCCAAATGCGCAACTGTCGTTAAAGCCGATAATGATGCCGGGAGCGCCGGGAAAACTTGCACCATAAGCGTTAAAGGAAGGACAGCTTAATTGCATTTCGTACCAAAGGGATGGAAGGTGCAGGCCCAGGTGTGGATCATTGCAGAGTATGGGAGCTCCGCTCTTTGTCCTCTTTCCGCTGATTGCCCAGTTATTGCTGCCATTATCCCGGTCGGGCTTGGTCGCTTTCACACTAACGGTGTCCGTGCTATGAAGATATGCTGAGTCGCTGCCGGGCGGAGGTTTTGGTATTAGTCTGGAGCCCCAGATTGAATCGCCGCGAACGCTCATATTTGGGTAAATTGTCCATCCATCCTTTGCTTCATGCGGGGTTTTACCTGAATGCGAAGCCAATAGGCCGGGTTTTGCTGAAAGCGTATCAAATGGAACAATCGGATCCAGGGAATCCTGTTTAACCGGGAACATTTTATTAAAAGTCGTATAACCCAGCAGGGACCTGAGGTTGGTATATTCGAAATCGTCTTCCGCTCCGGCGAGATCGAGCGACATAAATTTCAGGAATAGGGCTGTCTTCAGATTGCTCCACAATTCCGGCTTATAATTCAATAATTTATATTCAACCGGGAGCTCGCTTTCTTTGAGGTTCGTGATATAGGCATTTACACCCGCAGTATAAGCGTCTGCCTCAGCTTTGGAAACCGAATCCTGTTCCAATGCCACTACTGCTTTCTCGGCGGCATAGCCCATGCCCAGTCTTCTTTTTTCCCGGTCGAAATTCAATGCCCTGGGCCCGATCAATTCACTTATCCGGCCGGCAGCTGCATAGGTCTGGAATTCCATCTGCCATAAGCGGAACTTAGCATGCAGGTAGCCCTGAAGATAAAATGCGTCTGCGTCATTTCCGGCAAAAATATGGGGAACAAGGCGCTCGTCCAGGTACACTTCAGCAGGTTCCCTGAGTCCTGGCAGCTGCAGATCCTGTCCGAAATCCTTATCTACCGGCTCTGCGTTCTGCCAAAAACCATGTTGCGGGCTCAGGAACTTTCCTATTGGCGGAATTTTCCCCCAGGGAGAGTTGAATGCAATGACCAGTAAAACGGTTATGGCTACGGATATCAGGAATGGAATAAACTTCATGAAGTGTTTTTCTGCGTTGAAATTCGTTTAAAAGTAAAATATTTTTAGCCAATTCTGAAGGGTTTGATGAAATCGCAGCTCAGTTTCTTAAAACCTCAACCCTTTAGTAAATTTGCGGCGTGGCACTACTTCATAACCGGATATCGCAAAAAGAGCTTAAACAAAGGCTGTTTGAAGAAACAGAACCGCGGACGACCATTTCGTTTTACCGTTACTTTCCCATTGCCGATCCTATGTGTTTCCGGGATGAATTATACCTTGCGCTTTCCGGTTTACAATTATTCGGAAGAATCTACCTGGCCCGGGAAGGCATCAACGCGCAGGTGAGTGTACCCATTTCCAGGTTAGAGGCATTCCGTGATTTTCTTGAATCACAGGCACCATTAAAAGGTCTCCGGCTGAACAGGGCCGTAGCGGATGACGGCAAATCGTTCTGGGTTTTAAAGATTAAGGTCCGGAATAAGATTGTAGCGGACGGCATCCGGGATGAGAACTTCAGCATGGAGAAGAAGGGAATGTATGTAAACGCAGAAGCGTTTAATGAACTCAGTAAGGATCCCGAGACGGTGGTCGTGGATATGCGGAATCATTATGAATATGAAGTGGGGCATTTCGAATGCGCCATGGAGATTCCCAGTGATACTTTTCGGGAGCAACTTCCCATGGCGGCCAGATTATTAAGGGAAAAGAAGGATAAGCCGGTGATCATGTATTGCACGGGTGGCATACGTTGCGAAAAAGCCAGTGCTTACCTGCTGCATCAGGGTTTCAGGAAAGTATATCATTTGGAAGGCGGCATCATTCACTATGCAAATACCGTAAGGGAAAAAGGGCTGGAAAATAGGTTCCGTGGTAAAAATTTTGTATTTGATGAGCGCCTCGGCGAGCCGATTTCGGAAGACGTGATCGCGCACTGCCACCAATGCGGCAAACAAGCCGATACGCATACGAATTGTAAAAACAGCGCCTGCCATCTGTTGTTTATCCAATGTCCGGAATGCGCGGCGAAATACGAAGGGTGCTGCAGCCCGGAGTGCCAGGAAATTTACAATCTCCCCGAAGAAGCACAAAAATTAATCCGCAGGGGAAAGAAAAATGATCAGCGGATTTTTAGTAAGGGGAGGAAGGGGAGGGGTGATTTGAAAATGTGGAAATGTGGAAATGTGAAAATGTGAAAATGTGAAAATGTGAAAATGTGAAAATTAAGACCCTTATGAGGAATGCAATTTCACTTAAAATCCGCAGTGACCCATTTTTACTTTTTACTTTTTACTTTTTACTTTTTCCCTTTTAATTCCCCGACAACCACCTCATAAATCTCATCCCCGGTCATCGTAACCCGAACGAATTTCTCCCCGATAACTTTTTCATATAATTCGATATAGCGGTTGGAAATGGTTTGTATCCATTCGTCAGTCATTTCAGGCACCTGCTGACCTTCTTTGCCCATGAAATTATTGCCAATTAACCACTCCCGTACAAATTCCTTACTGAGCTGCTTTTGCTTTTCCCCCCTTTTTTGCTTTTCTTCAAAACCGTCAGTGTAAAAGTACCGGGAGGAATCGGGTGTGTGGATCTCATCCATCAGATAAATCGTGTTGCCGATCTTTCCAAATTCATATTTGGTGTCCACCAGGATCAGCCCTCTTTTGCCCGCAATCTCTTTTCCCCGCTGAAAAAGCGCCAGTGTATATCGTTCCAGGATCTGATAATCGTTTTCATTCACAATCCCGCGTGAAATAATTTCTGCTCGGGAAATGTCTTCGTCATGACCGGCTTCTGCCTTTGTGGACGGGGTTATGATGGGCTGGGGAAAGTAGTCGTTTTCTTTTAACCCCTCAGGTAAGGCCACACCACATAAGTTTCTTTTTCCGTCGGAATAGGTTCGCCACGCATGTCCGGTCAGGTTTCCCCTGACCACCATTTCCACGCGGTAAGGAATGCATCGCTTTCCGATACTTACCTGCGGAGCGGGGACGGACAGCAACCAATTGGGGCAGATATCCCGTGTGGCATTCAACATATATGCAGCAATCAGATTCAGAACCTGTCCTTTGTAGGGGATGGGACGGGGAAGGATCACATCAAATGCAGAGATCCTGTCGCTCGCGACCATCACCAGCAATTCTTCTTTAATGCTATATACATCGCGAACCTTGCCACGGTAAAAACCAGTCTGATCCGGAAAATTAAATCTGTCCATCTGTCGATTTGATTGCAAATATTGGAATTAGATTTTAATTCCCGCTTTTTAAACCATTATTCAACTGGAAATTAATCCCGGAAATACAAGGCAGGGTATCATCATCCGGCAAATAATTTTTATTTAACCGGAACAAGGCTGTATTTTCCCTCCAGCTTACCAATTCAATAACAAAAATTGCTGGCCATGAAACATCATTTGGGCACCATATGCATCCTTTTGATTTGCATTTTATTTCATACTCGCCTCATCGCACAAACTTCAATCCTTTCCGGAAGAATTATTAATTCAGAAACAAAAGAAGGAATTCCTGCGGCATCCGTGCTGCTGAAAGGAGCTACCTCCGGAACATTTACAGATAGCCGGGGTAATTTCAAACTCAATACGAGCCATTCGTTTCCTGTTATACTTGTCATTTCCTCCGTTGGATATCGATCCAAAGAAATTCCGGTAGACAATAGTGCGCAATTTCTGGAGCTAACCCTTGAGCCGGTCTCAACCATGGGAACTGAAGTCGTGGTTTCTGCAACACGCTCCCAAATCAGAAGCCTGGAATCCCCTGTTTCCATCGAACGATTGAGCGGCGCAGCAGCCCTGGAAGTTCCGGCGCCTTCTTTCTATGATGCGCTTGCAAATCTGAAAGGCGTAGACGCGGTCACTTCCTCCATCTTTTTTAAAACCTTGGGTACAAGAGGATTTAACGGAAGCGGAAATCTGAGAATGAACCAGCTGGTGGACGGAATGGATAATCAGGCACCGGGATTGAATTTTTCCGTAGGCAATATTGTAGGTCTGAATGAACTGGATTTGGACAATGTGGAACTTCTGCCGGGAGCGTCTTCGGCACTGTACGGGTCGGGTGGCATGACGGGCACCATATTAATGACCAGTAAGGATCCATTTAAGTACCAGGGACTGAGCGTTCAGGTGAAACAAGGTATAAATCATATTCATGATGCCCAAAGTAATCCTTCTCCCTACTATGACTGGATGGCCAGATATGCTAAAGCATTCAACAATACATTCGCATTCCGGATTTCAGCCGAATATACCAAGGCCAGGGACTGGATGGTTTCTGATTACCGCAACTTCAGCGCCTTAAAAGGGCAACCCATTGCAGGCGACCGCAGCCTGTCCGATTATAACGGAATAAACACTTATGGGGACGAGAGTGCTTATTTTAATGTAAAGGATCAATTGAATATTGCGTCTGCAAATTATGCTTCTGCATCGCAGGCCGCTGCTGCTGCCGGGAATCCGGTACTGGCAGGGCAATACCACGCTATGTCGGTGGAGGTTGGCCAGCTCGCTTTCCTCACACCTGCCAGTTCAAACGTTACCCGCACAGGTTACAATGAAAATAATTTAACGGATTATAAAGCCTACAATTTCAAAACCTCCGCGGGGCTGTTTTACAAAATTAGCGATAATATCACCGCCAGTCTGAGCGGCAACTTCGGAATTGCAAGTACCATTTATCAGGGAACAGACCGTTTCAGTTTGAAAAATGTACGCATTGGCCAATACAAGGCCGAAATAACAGGCAGCCGGTTTTATGCGCGCATATATACCACGCAGGAAAATGCGGGTGATTCTTATGATATGGTGGCAGCAGCAACATTGCTGAATGAAGTGTATGCGCCCACTGCTTCGGTTTGGGCGCCTAATTATATTGAAGCCTATGCGCAGACGCTCAGTTCGGCCATTGGGTTAGGACAATCTCCGAGTCAGGCTTATGTTATCGCGAGCGCAGGTGCACGGGGGTACGCGGATACACACCGGCTGCAACCGGGCAGTACTGCTTTTAGAAATGCACTGGCTTCCATTGAAAAGCAACCCATCCCTGAAGGAGCTAAATTCAATGACCAGACAGACCTGTATGTCGGGGAAGGCATGTACAATATTTCCGATCTGATTAAATGGGCCGATCTCACGGTGGGCGCGGATACCCGTGAATTTATTTTGAATTCCCATGGAACCATTTTCTCTGATACGGCCGGGACGATCCCCATCAATGAGACAGGAGCTTTTGCACAGCTGCAAAAAGGATTTCTGAATAATCTGTTGAAAATGACCCTGGCAGGAAGGTATGATAAGAATTCCAATTTCGCGGGCCGGTTTACACCCCGGGTAACTGCCGTGTTTCGTGTTGCACCGGACAATTTTATACGGGCTTCTTATCAGACAGCCTACCGCTTTCCTTCAACCCAAAATCAATACATCAACCTGCAAACCGGATCAGCGCGTTTAATAGGAGGTCTGCCCCAATTTATTGATGCGTATGGTTTAAGAACTGACACTTATGACACGGCTTCGCTCGGTAATTATGCACGGACGGGGGCTCCGCCCGTGCAATATCAGTTCAGGGAGTTTAAGCCGGAAACCGTGGCTTCCTGGGAGTTGGGATATAAAGGACTTATAGCAAAGAAACTGCTGATTGATATTTATGGCTTTTACGCTCAATACACTAATTTTATAGGCCTCACGGTGCTGGTAAAGAATCCTTTTACGCAGGGACAGACGCCGGTAAACACATTCGGGATCTATACGAACAGCAGTAATAAGGTGAATACAGTGGGAGCGGGCCTGGGGCTGGATTATTCTCTGCCCCTGGGATTTATTGCCTCCGGAAATATTGCTTACAACGATATATCCAACAAGGATGTTTCGGTGCTCACCCAATTCAACACACCCAAAATAAAATTCAATCTTTCTATTGCAAACTATACCCTTGCGAAATATTATGGGTTTAATTTCAGTTACCGCTGGCAGGAAAGCTATATTTATGAATCTTCTTTTGTGAGTGGGACTACTCCGGAATTTGGCACGCTGGACGGACAGATCAGCAGAAAACTTCCGAAGATCAATTGCCTGATCAAGATCGGCGCAACCAATTTATTAAATAAATATCATGTGGATGCAATCGGCGATTCGAGGATTGGCGGATTATATTATGTTAGCCTGGGTTATAATTTATGATGGATACAAACTTTAGATTTTGAAAATAGCTGGGCCTGCGAATCTGAATATAAAATGATGCCAATCAGACGTTAAACCGGAAATGCATCACGTCGCCATCTTTTACAACATAGTCTTTTCCTTCAATCCGGAGCCTGCCTGCTTCACGACAGGCAGCTTCTGATTTATATTTTAAGAAATCGTTGTATGCGATCACTTCGGCCTTGATGAATCCTTTTTCAAAATCTGTATGTATCACGCCTGCAGCCTGAGGGGCCTTCCACCCAGTATGGATTGTCCATGCCCGCACTTCCTGAACTCCGGCTGTAAAATAAGTTTGTAAGGAAAGCAGGGTATAGGCAGCCCGGATCATTTTATTGAGGGCCGGCTCTTTCATTTGATACTCTTCCATGAACATGCCTTTGTCCTCGGCATTTTCCAGTTCTGCGATCTGTTGTTCTATGGAATTGTTCATGATGATCATCTGTGCCATTTCTTCTTCGACCGCCTTTTTCAATGCTGTTGTAAACATGTTCCCGGTATGCATGGATGCTTCATCCACATTGGCTACGTACAATACGGGTTTATCTGTAAGTAAAAAAAGATCGGCGATAGCAGACTTATCCTCCTTGCGCAGGTCGAGATCCCGGATATTATTTCCTTTTTCAAGATGCTGCTTGCATCGTTTAAGTATTTCATATTCGGCTTTCACTTTCGGGTCAGCCGTACGCAATAGTTTTTCTGTGCGTGAAAATTTTCTTTCTACACTATCGAGATCTTTGAGCTGGAGTTCGGTATCAATAATTTCTTTGTCGGATATGGGATCGATCCCGCCTTCGTCACGCAGTATATTTTCATCTTCAAAACACCGGATAACATGCACGATGGCATCCACTTCACGGATATTGGCAAGGAACTTATTTCCCAGACCTTCCCCTTTGCTGGCGCCCTTCACCAAACCCGCTATATCAACGATTTCAATCTGTGTTGGAACGATCCGGTTGGGATTCACCAGCTCTGCGAGTTTTTCCAGCCTGGAGTCTGGAACATCTACAAGTCCTATATTGGGTTCGATGGTACAGAAACGATAATTACTGGCCTGCGCCTTGGCACTGCTGCTGACTGCATTGAAAAGGGTGGATTTGCCTACATTGGGTAGGCCGACAATGCCTGCCTTTAACGACATGGGTTATATTATTTTTAGGATTGGGAACGGATTGTTTTTGAGCCCGCAAAGATAGAAGTATTTGAGAGATCGTTATTTTATTACTTATATTCATTCCACAATTAATGGAAGGATATGGCGCTGAATCTCATCTGGATCATTTTTTTTCTGATAGCCTTCATTACTGCCCTGGTGCGCCTCATCGTTTACGGAGATACGGATATTTTTAAAACCATCGTGGACGGCGTTTTCGATTCTGCGAATACGAGTGTTCAGATCGCTATCGGACTGATCGGCGTGATGGCGCTTTTTCTGGGATTTATGAATGTGGGGGAAAAAGCCGGAGCCGTCAGGTTCCTTTCCCGGATCATCGGACCTTTTTTCAACCGTTTGTTTCCCGAAGTGCCGAAGGATCATCCTTCCATGGGACATATGGTTATGAATTTCTCTGCCAACCTCCTCGGCCTGGACAACGCGGCCACTCCATTCGGCTTAAAAGCAATGATAAGTCTTCAGGAGCTTAACCCGAATAAAGACACCGCATCAAATGCACAGATCATGTTCATGGTGCTTCATGCTTCCGGACTTACTATTATCCCTGTGAGCATTATTGCTCAAAGGGCCATCCTAAAATCAAATGACCCCACGAGTATTTTCATTCCATGTATGATCGCCACTTTTGCTGCGACCGTGGTTGCGCTGACGGTTGTGGCCATAAAGCAAAAGATCAATTTATTTCAGCCCGTGATCCTGCTTTGGGTTGGCGGAATTTCTTTGCTGATTGCTTCTCTCGTTTATGTATTGCATATGCACGGTGATTTCATTGTTCCATTTTCCAAGATATCCAGTAACGGGCTCATTCTTTTGCTATTTATTATTTTCATCGTAGGCGGAATGATCAAAAGGATCAATGTTTACGAAGCTTTCATTGATGGTGCCAAGGAAGGTTTCCAGGTGGCAGTCACGATTATTCCATACCTGGTAGGCATGCTCGTGGCCATCAGCGTGCTCAGGAGCTGCGGCGTGTTTGATTATATCGTGCAGGGAATCGGATCTTTTTTCCATATGCTTCATGTGAACACCGATTTTGTTTCGGCTTTGCCGACGGCGCTGATGCGCCCGCTGAGTGGCAGCGGGGGAAGGGCCATGATGATTGATACTATGAAGACTTACGGACCGGATTCTTTTCCCGGACAGCTTTCAGGTATATTTCAGGGCACCGCAGATTCTACCTTCTATATTGCCGCATTATATTTTGGCTCGGTAGGCATTAAAAGGATACGGTATGCTATTCCTGCAGCATTGATTGCAGACCTTGCGGCGATTGTTACCGCTATTTTGATTGGGTATTTGTTTTTTCCCCATTAATAATTGGTTGATGGTAGATGGTAGATGGTAGATGGTTGATGGAATTCAGGTGCAACAGTTTATTTGAATTTACCAACCTTGTTTGTCAAATTCGTTTTCGGTATATATCCGTCGGAGGCTTCCATCAACCATCTACCATTTACCATCAACCGCAACTCAGTCTTTATACAATTCTAGCTTCGTCTTCGGTCTCCTCTTCTCCAGCCACTTAAAATTCCGGAGTTTCATATCATCGAGGTTTACCTTGCGGATGGGATACATAACTCCGTCTGCGTCGTTTCGAAGCACGACCTTGTTCAATAGTTTGTCCTTGAAGATCATGTCGATGATGTCTGCTTTATTCACCCTGTTCACCCCTACCAGGGCCATGCTGTCGTCTTTGATATAATACACGCTTTCCGCACTTCCCTTGGCCCGCATATAATCGATGACACCGCCTTTGAAATAACCTGTTATTGTATTTCCCTTCACCTGGTTATACATGTAATCTCCGGCCTTCCCGACAACCAGTCCGTTTTCAAATACATAGAGGCGGTCCGGTTTTTTATTTTTGGTATAGAGGAACATGGTGTCGCCTGTAACCTGGTAGCCGCTGGCCCAGGCCACCGGATTCGTATAGAGCCGGAATATGGAATCAAGCCCGGAATAGTAGAGGCTGTCGGCGACCGCCTGGAGCGAATCCGAGAAGATGCGCACATGGTGATAAGCAGTCAGATAACGCAGGCTGCTGTCGTTTGGATTGCTTGCCGTTTTCACGATGGCCATACCCTGAACGGAATCTGTCCGGTTTAATATTGAATCCGGGATCTTTCCTGAAAAAAGTGTGTCGGCACGGATATAAATGTAATCCTCATCACCCTTTAAAATCAGAAGCGGCTTTTGAGTGGCTAGGAGCGTATTGCTCTTTTTATCTGCAACCATATTATCCGAGATAACGGAAAATCCTTCTGCTGTGTCTTTATAAACTGCATTTCCATGGGCGGTACTCAACCCGAGGCTGTCGTCAAAATGGATTGAATCTGCGGTGATGACCTGGGATCCGTCTGTTATTGTAGGTCTTTTGCCAAATTCCGCGCGGTGATTCTTCAAATCATAAAACCCCTGCTCTGTCCGGATCGTGCGCCCGCTGCTGTCGCGTATGTAGGTAGTCGTGATAAAAGTGGCGAGTTGCTTATCGCTGTTGTACAAAAGTGAATCTGCTTTGAGGTCGTATGCAGGGTCTTTCAGCACCACATCATTCCTGAACAACACGTCTTTGGTATCTGCATAATATGTTCCTTCTTTGCTGGTAACCGTGGTTTTTTGATTTACCACCTTTCCGCCATTCAGGTAATTTCCCACATGGATATTCATATCGTAGGTCAGTTCTTCTGTACTGAGTATTCCCCTTCCATCCTTAAGCAATACATTCTTCCGGAAAATAATGAATTTGGTATCCACAAAATATTTCATGTACTGGGAATAAATATCGGTGGAATCATTGTCGTTGATATGCACGTTCCCGAAGGCTTCAATGAAGTTTTCCTTATGATTCATTGCGAGGCTGTCACAATAGAAAAAAGTTTTTTCGCTTTGTAGTTTCACGTGACCAAACAAACTCTGTATGGCAACGGAGTCTTTCTGCACTTCCCGCAGCGTATCAGAATGCCATATGTAAACGGTGTGGGTGCTGCCTCCGGTTTTAGACTTGAAAGGGACAGCCACCTGCGCGGAGGAATAAAAACCCAGGCAGCAGGATCCGAAAGTCATCAGCATTGCTGCCAGTTGTTTCATCCATTGATTTGTCATGCACGATTCATCATTTGTGCGTTGGAGCATTGCCGGTGGTATCACTGAGTGGAGCGCCCAGTGGGGCGCTTTTATCCTTTTTTCCGAAAACGGTAATCGTCACGTAGCGTTTTGGATGCATGCGCACATCATCCAATAAGGTGTTCAAGCTGCGCGTGGTCGATTCCAGGTTTTGATACAATTTCTTATCATTCAGCAATAACCCCAGAGAGCCATTGGTACTGTTCATTTTATTTACGGCATCTTTAAGGGAGTTCATGGCATCCTGGGCGCTTTTCAGGGTCTCATCAATTTTCGCATTGGCCAGCTTGTTTGTCGTCTTTTCGAGATTATCAAGGGTTCCGTTGATCCGCTCGTTATTCCTGTTGAGGTTATTGGTGAAGCTGTCCAGGTGCGTGAGGGAATGGGAAAGTGCTCCGGTCTTTTCATTCAGCAACACCTGAAGGGAAGCCGATGATTTTGCCAGGTTGGCGATTATTGAACCAAAATTGTTTTTCACATTAGGATCGAAAAGTCCGCCAATAACCCGGATCAGGGAATCCAGGGATCCGAGTGTGTTGCTCAGGCCCTCCACGACCGGACTTATATTACTTTGCACTTCTGATAGAATATTTCCTTTTTCCTGGGTTGATAAGGTATCTCCGTCCTTTAAATATTCTGTGGCGTCTCCCTTCTTAATGATGATATTGGCTGACCCGATAAGACCTGCGTTAATGATAGCAACGGAATTCTTCGGGATGTTCACCTCTTTTTTCATACTGATGGAAACGACAATGCCGTCCACATTTTTGTCTGTCGGACTGATCGCGTAAACGGAGCCGACTTCCAGCCCTTTAATGTTTACAGAATTTGAATTTTCCAGCCCTTCCACATTTTTAAATACCGCATAGATCTTTTTGCTGTGTTCAAACAAATCCTTTCCCTTTAGAAAATTAAATCCAAAGAACAGCAGGGCAATGGCAATGGCCGTGAGTGCACCTATCTTAGTTTCGTTTGAAATTTTCATTCAGGATCTTTTAAAGGAATTCCGCTCTTCTTCCTTACCAACTATATGCTTACAAACCTACACGAAAAAGCTCATTAGGCAAACAAGGACAGGATGGTCTGCAACTTATTGCTGGGAAGTATTGGCCGGTGCGGCTTCGATGGTATCAGGAGAACCTTCCAGTTGGTCCTTATATCGTTTCAGGGCGTCCACAATATTCTGCACCACTTCATCCTGTCCTTCATTGCTGTTAAGGTATTCTTCTTCTTCTTTATTGCTCAGGAAGCCGACCTCGATTAAGACGCTGGGCATGCCGGTAGCCTGCAGCACCTGGATACCTTTGTCACGCTGTTTTACGCCTCCACTCAGGCGGCCTGCAGTTGCAAATGATTGTTCTACGAGTGTTGCGAACAAGGCGCTGTTGTCAAAATACTTCTTTTCGTAAAGTTGGGCGCGCATACGTGCCTCGGGAGAACTCAGGTCGAATGATTCTTCCGAACTATCGGAAATATCTTCACCACTTTCATCCCGCTCATTGATGGCATCTCCCTTTTTCGTGTTCCGGTCAGCTTTCCAGATATAAGTTTCTGTGCCTACCCGGGTATTGATCACCCAATACGATTGATAGATCGGTGCATTTATCCATATTTTCCTTTTCTTAGTTCCCCTTCCCACATATGCAAGCTTTTTCTTGTGACCGATTACTCTTTTTTCATAGTAACCGCCCGGGGGCTGGCGCGTGGAATTGCAGTGAATGCTGATGAAAAGATCTCCTTTGGCCTGGTTTGCGATCTCGGCCCGGCCATGAAGATCGTCGTGCAGGTTGGTGGCATTGTTCACGCACGCATCCGTGGTCCTGGTGAATACCACTTTCATATCGGGGAATCTTTTCTTGACAGCCTCGCCCAGTTTCAGGGAAATATCCAGGGTTACATCTTTTTCAGTGGAAATTAGTCCGCGGGCTCCCGGGTAAAGACCACCATGTCCGGGGTCTATGATCAGTGTGCGAACTTTAATGGGCTTCCGGAAGCGAGCACTTCCGTTTTGAAAAGAACTGCATAAAAATAGAAAAGCAAGTGAAAAAATGAATCCGGAAACCGCTCTCTGCATACTTTTCTTTTTGACAGTCAATATGTTAATCTTCACAATTTCTTAGATAGGATACTCCTATTTTTGTACCATTACTATGTATGAGTAACGGAGGCAAAATTAGTTTAAAATACCTTTCCACGTTAATTATTGCGTTGTTAATATTTTGCATAACTATTAACAGTTCAGCAGGTTATTCGATCCGAACCCATATCATTTCACGCATTTCAAACGACAGCATCCCGGAAAAAATTGTATCAAAGGCCCGTGATACTATTCCTGCCGATTCCACCCTGGAAGACAGCATTCCTTTCGGCAGTGATTCCCTCGGTCTGAGGACCGATACGATTCATTTTAAGGTTTCAAAGGATTCCCTGGACGCGCCCATTACTTATAGTGCCGCTGATTCCGTAGTGCTCGATGTGCCCACCAAAAATGTGACGCTGTACAATAAGGCTAATACGAAATATAAAGACATAAACCTGGATGCCTACAAGATCCAGTTGGACCAGCCCCATCAGCTTCTCACGGCATCTTTTATACGGGATACAGCAAACCTGATTATCGGCAAGCCGAAAATGACCCAGACAGAAAGTACGCTGGAATCTGATTCCATCGTGTTCAATATGAAAACGCAGAAAGGGATCACTTTAAATACGTTCACCCAGAGCAATGACATGTATGTGATGGCTGAAAAGATGAAGAAAATATCTAAGAACGAATACTTTGCTTTTCACGGACGGTTTACGACCTGCAACCTGGACACACCCCATTTTGCTTTTCGTACCAATAAAATGAAGCTCATCAATAAAAAAATGGCGATATCAGGGCCCGTGCATCCCGAGTTCGAAGGCGTGCCCCTTCCTATTTATATACCCTTCGGTTTCTTTCCGATATCCCAGGGCAGGCATTCCGGATTCCTTCCTCCCACGTTTGATGTGAGCTCCCAGTACGGACTGGGACTGGAAGGGCTTGGATATTACAAAGTGCTGAACGATAATTTCGACGTCACCATGCGCACCAATCTTTATTCCTATGGTGGGTATAATTTGTTTCTGACTCCGGAATACAGGGTCCGTTACCGTTATAGCGGGCGATTGAGTTTCACTTATCAGTTAACACGCTTACTTAGCAATACCGGGAAATCGCCCTATGAGGATACCAAGACCTGGAGTCTCGCCTGGAATCATACGGTTGACAGCAAGGCACATCCGGGCCAAACCTTTGGTGCGAACCTCAACCTGATGTCACAGAAATTCAACAAGCTTGTCTTAAACAACCCTACTGCAAATTTCTCAAACCAGATCAGTTCGTCCATTTCCTATTCAAAAACCTGGGATGGGAAATACAACCTGACCGTGAGTGGAAACCACAACCAGAATAATCAGACCGGGCAGGTTAATGTAAATCTGCCCAGCCTCGGATTTACAGCTGTTACGATATATCCATTCGTGCCGAAAGAATTTGTCGGCGCCCCCAAATGGTATCAGAAACTCGGGATCGGCCTTCAGACCAATGTGACGGGTCTGACCAGTTTTTATGATTCACTTTTCAGCATCAAGCATGTGCTGGATACTTTTCAATATGGGGCCCAGAACAATATTCCAATTTCATTGGCGCTTCCACCCCTCGGTGCTTTGCAGATCTCTCCCGGGGTCAGCTTTCAGAACAGGATATTGTCAAGGAAATATGATTATGTATGGGATAATGCCCGCCAAAAAGTGGATACGAGTTTCAATAAAGGCATATTCACAGCAAATTCAGTTGCCTTCTCACTCAATTTCAGCACTGCCCTTTTCGGGACCTTTCAGAATTTCGGGAAAAACAGCAATATCCTTGGCATCAGGCATACCGTACGACCTACTTTCGGTTTTTCTTATTCTCCCGATCTGGCAAAAAGTTATTATGAGAATATTCAGGTGGACCCTGTAGGTCACTTCCAGAATTTTAACAGGTATTCAAATAATATATATTCGGGATTCTCCCCCGGGGCATTCGGCGGAATCAATTTTGGCATCGACAATAATCTCGAGATGAAAATGAAATCGAAGACAGACAGCTCGGCGGGAGCAAACCAAAAAATGAAACTGATTGACGGATTTGGGTTTACCGGAAGTTATAATTACCTGGCTGATTCCTTCAAACTGCAACCTTTTAGCATTTACTTCAGAAGTACCCTCTTCCAGAAAGTTAATATCAGCGCCACAACTGTACTCGATCCCTATCAATATGATAATTATGGTTACCGCCTGGATAAATATACCTGGCAGGGAGGCAAAGGGTTTAATCTCGGCCATATTACCAGCGGCACTATTGCAATCACCACTTCGTTCAAAAGCAAGCCTAAAGATGAAAAGAAAGCGGAGGAAGAAAAAAAAGGGGAAGACAGCCAGCTGCCCATGACCCTGGAGGAACAGCAGGCCGAGCTGAATTATATTAACAGCCATCCGGCAGAATTCGTAGATTTTAATATAACCTGGTCGGCGAATATTTCCTATTCACTTATTTTCAGCCGGGAATTGAAGCCGGATTACACAGGATATACTATCAACCTGAGTTCATCACTGACGCTGAATGGAGATTTCAATCTTACGGAGAAATGGAAAATGGGTTTCAATACTTATTACGACGTTAAGAACCTGAAAGTGCAATCCCTCACCGGTTTCCTTTCGAGGGATATGCATTGCTGGCAGCTTTCAATCAACGTTACGCCAGTTGGAATATACCGTTCCTTTAGCGTAACCATTAATCCGAAGTCAAGCATTCTGAGAGACTTGCGCATTAACCGGAACCGGACATTTGATTAGGTTGCTGTTTAAGTATATAATTCTTCATTATATCATGAACCCGCAGCTTGAGTTGCTCCACCGATTCATCCGGTAATGCAGATATTTCGGGTAGGAAATCCATATAGAGCCTGACCGGAAGAAGAAAAAATCCTTTTGTTGGCGGATTGGCCCGGCGGCTGTTGAAGATGACCATGGGTATAATGGATTTACCGCTGCTCAGGGCCAGGCGGAAAGCGCCATCATGAAAAGACTTCAGGGGTTCGGAGGTGGTATTTCTTGTTCCTTCCGGATAAATGCACATATGCAGGCCCATATCCAGCACCTCTTTCATCTTTACAAAACTGTCACGCCGGCTTTTTTCATTTTTCCGGTCGACCAGGATACTTCCGGTTTGATAGATCAGACCGAATACCGGAATTTTTGCCATCTCGGCTTTGGCAATCGTTTTATTTCCCCCCGGAATTCCCGGAGAAGAAACAGGGACATCAATCAGGGCATTATGGTTTGAAACCACGATATAGGTCTGGCCCTTGCGAAAATATTCGCGTCCCCTGATCCTGAGTGGACATCCTATAATAGAAAGATAGACGCCCATCCATACCCGGGAATATGTGATGAAGCGGATGGTCTTTTTCGGATCCTGCTTAAAATAAGAGAAGGCGAAGAATGGGATCAGGAAAATGATCATGGTGCCAACAAATGCAATGGCGCCCCAGACTGCCCAAACCCGGCCGAAAATATTTTTAATGGATCGCATCATTTTTAAAAAAGGGTTTCTGTATTCAGAGTTGCCAGTCCACCGGATCAATACCATTCCTCATCAGATATTCATTGGCCTTTGAGAAATGCCGGCAGCCAAAAAAACCCTTGTCAGCCGAGTATGGAGAAGGATGGGCAGCTTTCAGCACCAGGTGCTTGGTTTCATCAATGAGCACTTGCTTTTCCTGGGCGAATTTGCCCCAAAGTAAAAACACGATATTTCTTTTCAGATCAGAAATTTTATGAATGACAGTATCCGTAAATTCTCCCCATCCCTGTTGCGAATGGCTCATGGGCGCCCTGGCCATCACAGTCAGGTAGGCGTTGAGCAGCAAAACTCCCCGGGATGCCCAGGGGCTGAGATCTCCGGTCTGAGGTAGGGGAAGCCCTGTATCTGATTTAAGTTCTTTGAAAATATTCTGGAGAGAAGGTGGCGGAAGGATTCCGTCCGGAACGGAGAAACTTAATCCATGCGCCTGTCCCGCACCATGATAAGGGTCCTGACCAAGAAGTACAACCTTTACTTGGTCGAAAGAAGTTTTATTGAATGCATTAAAAATAAGGCTTCCCGGCGGATAGATGACCTTTCCGGCATTCTTTTCTGTCTTAAGAAAATGGACAATTTGTAAGAAATAAGGTTTTGAGAATTCGGAGTCCAATACTTTTTTCCAGCCCGGCTCGATTTGAACGTTCATACGGAATTGCTGATAAGTAACAAATGTATAATCATCTTTTACACAAAATCAATTAATCATAAGCCCTAATTTTGCAGGGTCTACTATTCAATGGCTAAAATCACGAAACATGAAATACAGAAATCTGGGAAAAACAGGACAAAAACTTTCCGCAATCGGACTCGGCTGCATGGGTATGAGCTTTGCGTACGGGCCCAGGGACGATAATGAATCCATTGCAACCCTTAACCGGTCTATAGAGCTGGGTATCAATTTCTGGGATACGGCGGACATGTACGGCCATGGGCACAATGAAGAACTCATTTCGAAGGTTCTTGTGCCGAACCGTAATAAGATCTTCCTGGCAACTAAATTTGGATTTCGTCAAAAGTCGGAAACTTCCGGGATCACGGGTACCCCAGGAACTTATTTTGATGGTTCACCGTCTTATGTAAAAGAAGCCGTGGAGAAAAGCCTTAAGCGGCTTAAAATCGAAACGATTGATCTGTATTATGCCCACAGGGTCGACCAGCAGGTTCCTGTAGAGGAGACAGTTGCTGCCATGGCTGAACTGGTGAAACAGGGCAAAGTAAAATACCTTGGACTTTCTGAAGCTTCAGCATCTTCCATCCGCAGGGCTCACGCCGTTCATCCTATTACGGCACTACAAAGCGAATATTCGCTGATGACAAGGGATGTGGAGGGAGAAATTTTGAACACCATCAGGGAATTGGGGATCACCCTGGTGCCTTATTCTCCGCTGGCCAGGGGTTTGATCACGGCAACTGTTCCTGATAAGGATAAGCTCCCATCCGATGATTTCAGGAGAACGCTTCCGCGATTCGACCAGGATCACTGGAAGAACAATCTGCAGCTGGTTAATGAATTTGCAGAAATTGCAAAAGGCCAGGGTTGCACAGCTGCCCAACTCGCGCTCGCCTGGGTATTAGCACAGGGAGAGGATATGATCCCCATCCCGGGCACCAAGAAAAGAAAATACCTGGAGGAAAATGCAGCCGCAGTCGACATCAGGTTAAGCGAAGCGGTTTTGGACGAACTCGATTTACTTTTGAACAAATATCCGGATACCGGAGACCGGTACGGAGCAGGTTCGATGAAACTCGTGAATAAATAAATTATGCCGCGTCCGCATAAAGATATTTTTGAAAACCGGAGAGAATTTCAGCTCGAGCGCATGATCCTCTTCAGTGAGGGGGTATTTGCGATTGCTATTACGCTGCTCATCCTGGATATCCGTCTTCCCGACCAGGCAATAAATACCGAATCGGCAGTAGTCAATATGCTAATGGGAAAAATTCCCCAATTGATTGGATTTGCATTCAGCTTTGCTGTGATCGGACAGTTCTGGGTGAATCATCACCGGTTGTTTTCTTATATTTCTGACTACGACACAGGTCTGCTATGGCTAAATCTGCATATGTTGTTCTGGATCGTACTCTCTCCTTTTTCAACCAGTTTTAATTTCCGGTACGGCAGCGTGGATCTCACCTGGAGCTGGTATTCGGTGAATATGGGCATGATTGGTTTAGCCATGTATTTAATCTGGCGTTACATTAGTAATCCCAGGCGCAACCTATCTTATCTTCTCAGCGAGCCCAGAAGACTAAAATACGGAAGGGTCCGAAGCCTGGCTGTAACCCTTATTTTTTTTATGGGATTCATCCTTTGTTTATTCCATAACGAAATGTTGTCTGTTCTTTCCCGGTTTATTTTCTTCCTTATCTTCCCGACCATGTGGTTTATATCCCGCCGTTATCATAGAAAAAATGCGAAACAACAAGCGGTAATTTCAGGTCCTTTGGCAGAATAAGTATATTTAGGTTTGGTTCCTTATTGTATTTCTTAAAACTTTTTTTATGGCAACACGAAATATTGAGCTTATTCCCTATGTTAGTTTTGACGGAAATTGTGAAGAAGCGCTAAATCTCTATAAGGAGATCCTGGACGGGCGCGTTGAAATTGCAAGCCGGTATGACAATCCCGCAATGAAGGCGCCCGACGACTATAAGAATAAAATTCTGCACGCCCGTTTTCATTTCGGAAACCAAACTATTTTTGCCTCCGACGTAATGCCCGGAAAATCAGGCAAAGGGCATGCGGGAAGAATTGCCCTGTCATTGGGCCTGCATGATGAAGAACTGGCCAAAAGGATTTTTGATCAACTTGCTGTGGGAGCTGAGATTGGCGTTCCCTTTGCAAAACAATTTTGGGGTGACTGGCACGGTAATCTGGTTGACCGGTTTGGGGTGCGCTGGATGCTGAATTCCAGCAAGGCCTGATTGTTCAGGGAGCAAAGGTAGCTTCGGTATTCGTAAATTGGAGCGAATTGAATTTCCCAGAGTAAAATGAATTTATGTTTATTGGACATTTTGGAGTTGGATTAGGAGCGAAAAAAGCGGCCCCTTCCTTATCACTCGGAGTTTTATTTATTGCGGCTCAGTTCCTGGATTTGCTTTGGCCCACTTTACTATTACTGAACCTGGAGCATGCGGTGATAGATCCTGCAAATAAGAATCAACCGCTGATTTTTACAGATTACCCCATCTCCCATAGCCTCCTGATTGTTTTGATCTGGAGTTTATTATTCGGACTGATTGGCTGGCTCTGGAAAAGAAATATCCGGATAGCCCTGGTTCTGGGCCTTTGTGTTCTGAGTCATTGGGTCCTGGACCTGATTGTTCATTTTCCGGATCTTCCTTTGTATCCTGGTCATTCTCCGATGGTCGGCCTGGGCCTTTGGCAATCGCTACCGCTGACGGCCGTGGTGGAAGGTTCCATCTTTATCATCGGCCTGATATTATATCTCCAAACGACCAAGGCAAAAAATGCCGTTGGGCGTATTGGGTTTTGGGTCCTGATCCTGCTCCTCGTATTTTCTCATATAGCCAGCATTATCGGGCCGGCACCCGCAAGCATGAATGCCGTAGCCTGGGGCGCACAATTACAATGGATATTCGTTTTCCTTGCATTTTGGGTGGATAAAAACAGGGTTATCCGCGAATTGCCCATACGTGGAATATAATGCCCGGAATTGACCGGAACTTCCCCTTTAATATTTTTTCATATAGGTTCTGAAGGAAATGCTGCGCAGCATTTTTCTGCGCAGGCTTTGAATTTCCAACTTGCCGAAAGCTGGCACAGAATTTTAAACCATTCGTTATGACATTATTTAAAAAGTAAAAAAATGAATATGGAAACAAAAACAGTCAAGAAAACCGGCACGCCTAAATTAACATCTTCCGGCAGACCTGCCGCCAGCGATTCCAGGCTGGAAGAATTTTTTATTGATGAGCTCAAAGACATCTACTGGGCAGAAAAACATATTGTCCAGGCACTGCCTAAAATGAAAAAAGCAGCGAGCGGAGAGGAATTGAAGAATGCATTCGAAGAACATCTGGCCACAACAAAAACGCATGTCACCCGAGTTGAAAAAGCGTTTGAAATGATGGGTGAAAAAGCAACGGCCAAGAAATGTGAAGCTATGGAAGGAATTATTAAGGAAGGAACAACAATTGTGGAAGATACAAAGGATGGGACGGCCACCCGCGACGCAGGTTTAGTGCTTGCCGCGCAAAAAGTAGAACACTATGAAATTGCCACTTATGGCGGGCTGATTCAGCTGGCTAAAACACTGGGTCACGATGATGTTGGTAACCTGCTGCACCAGACACTGGAAGAGGAAAAACAAACCGACGAACTATTGACAAGAATTGCTGAAAATCATATTAATTATGATGCGGCGCAGGAAGTGGAAGACTGATCATTTTTTTTTGATAACCCCGCTGAATGCGGGGTTTTTTTTGGAATTTATTGAACGGATTCTACAAAGATGTTACTTTGACATGTAAAATTCCCGGATGAAAAAGACTCGGATTGCACTTTTAACGATAGCTCTGTTTTATTACTTCGCTATATATGGTCAGCAGGCTGCGATTATCCTGCATGCCGGTGAAGTCAGATACAGGATAAGCAAAAATATATATGGTCATTTTGCGGAACACCTTGGTCATGGCATTTATGGCGGAATTTATATCGGTGATACCAATAAACTGATCCCGAATTCGGATGGAGTGCGGGATGATATCATTGCCGCACTGAAAAAACTCAAGGTCCCGGTGTTGCGCTGGCCCGGCGGCTGTTTTGCGGATACCTATCACTGGAAAGACGGTATAGGGCCGAAAAAAAACCGCCCTTCGATGGTGAACAAATGGTGGGGCGGGGTAACAGAAGACAATAGTTTCGGTACGCATGATTTTTTAAATTTCTGTGAGCGTATTGGAGCAGATCCCTACCTGGCTGGGAATGTGGGCAGTGGCTCTGTGCAGGAGCTTTCCCAGTGGGTTCAATATGTAAATTCGGACGGCCAGGCCCCCATGTCGAACTTGCGAAAAGCCAATGGCCGCAAGCAACCCTGGCATGTGAAATACTTTGGTGTGGGGAACGAGGCCTGGGGATGCGGAGGGAACATGACACCGGAATATTATGCTAATATTTTCAGGCAATACGCCACTTTTATGACTGACTGGAATAACAGCGATCATATTTTTCGCGTAGCATCCGGAGCAAACGGCGACGATTACCATTGGACTGAAGTATTGATGCGGGACATTCCGCATCAATTGCTTGAGGGCGTGGCATTGCATTATTATTCCGTCATTGACTGGAAAGCAAAAGGACCTGCCATTGATTTTACCCAGCAGCAATATTTTTCCATTTTAAAACAGGCTCTCAGGATGGAAGAGCTTGTATCCCGCCATTCCGCAATCATGGATAAATACGATCCGCAAAAGAAGATCGCCCTGGTTGTGGACGAGTGGGGTGGGTGGTATGATGCGGAGTCCGGGACCAATCCGGGTTTTTTGTTTCAGCAAAACACCATGCGCGATGCCATGATAGCTGGTGTTACATTGAATATTTTTAACAATCATTGCGACCGGGTGCGCATGGCAAACCTTGCGCAAATGGTGAATGTATTGCAGGCAGTCATTCTTACTGACAAAGAAAAAATCATTCTGACGCCAACCTACCATGTTATGGAAATGTATAATGTGCACCAG
The DNA here is from genome assembly GCA_025449645.1 of Chitinophagaceae bacterium. Lineage (GTDB taxonomy): Bacteria > Bacteroidota > Bacteroidia > Chitinophagales > Chitinophagaceae > Puia. Next base: position 57,522 of record JANWIY010000163.1, read on the forward strand.
GATGCCGGGCTTATCCCGGTTACTGTTAAAAATATCAGCTACGTGTACGGAAAGGATTCCCTGCCGGCCATTTCAGTCTCTGCTTCAAAAGATGCGAAAGGCATCACTCATCTTTCTATTGTAAATATAGATCCGGGTAAAACCAATATGGTGTCTGTCCAACTTCTGGGTGAAGTTTACAAAGAAGTGACCGGAAGAATACTCTCTTCCCATGAAATACAGGATCATAACAGTTTTGATGACACCGATAAAATCAAACCAGTTCCTTTTTGGGGAGCGGAAATAAAAAATGATATGCTGCAAGTCAAATTGCCTCCGGCATCCGTAGTAGTACTTACATTGAGATGAACTGGTTCCCTTTTTTACTTTTTACTTTTTAATTTTTAATTTGCCAATGAAAGTATTTGTAACAAGAATAATTCCTGATGCAGGATTGCAACTGATGAAGGATGCCGGTATAGAAATTATCCAATGGACGGAAAAGAGAGATTTAACAGCAGAAGAATTAATTCACCATTGTAAACCTGCTGATGCACTGCTCAGTGCGGGTAGTAACCGGATTGATAAATCATTTTTAAATGCCTGTTCACACTTAAAGGTGATAAGCCTTCATTCTGTAGGGTACGATAAAGTTGATGTTGCTGCTGCAACCGCATTAAAAATTCCGGTTGGAAATACGCCCGGCGTATTGAGCGATGCAACTGCAGACATTGCTTTTTTGCTGATCCTCGCTACTTCCAGGAAGGCGTTTTTTATGCACAATACGATTATCGGGGGAAAATGGGGATTTTTTGAACCCACTGCCAATCTCGGAATTGAAATCAGAAATAAAACACTCGGCATTTTTGGCCTCGGTAAAATTGGTTTTGAACTTGCATCCAGGTGCGCTTCCGCTTTTCATATGAAGATCATATATCATAACAGGAACCATAACGAAAGGGCGGAAAAAGAATTGAATGCAGTTTGGGTTTCGTTTGCGGATTTGTTAGAACAGAGCGATGTATTAAGCGTACATACATCACTGACAGAGCAAACGACAGGAAAGTTTAATAAAGCAGTATTTGTAAAAATGAAACATACATCAATATTTATCAATACAGCAAGAGGTGCGATCCATAATGAACCCGATCTGATGGACGCTTTGCAAAAAGGAGTTATTTGGGGAGCGGGGCTTGATGTTACGGATCCTGAGCCCATGCAAAGCAATAACCCTTTGCTTCAGATGCCGAATGTATCCGTGCTGCCGCACATTGGTTCTGCTACGGAAGAAACGCGAAATGCCATGGCGGTGATTGCAGCAGAAAATGTGATCTCCGGATTAAAAGGAGAGAGATTGCCTTTTCCGGTAAATCCGGAAGTATGGGAGGGGGATGAATCATAGGTGATGGGTGATGAAGATGAGTGATGGATGATGGATTGATTTCAAACCTCATTCAGCTTGCCCAAAGAAATGAGCGATTGCGCTTTTTTACAGGCCAAAGGGATGGGTGATGCCCAGGTGAAGTCCGGCGCTTGCAATGGGGAGATTGCCAATACCTACGCCAGCCAAAGGAATTTTCACATAAGGTTCAATCCGGATCTGGCCAATCTTCCTCCATTTATATACATATCCGGCGCTGAATTGCATAATGGAAAAAAGGTTATTTCCTGAGTTATGGTAATATATATTCTGTGACCACGAATTTCCGTAGCCTTCAGCATTGTAGGCATAGTTTTCTTTATTCATGATATAGGCGGATAGCCCGAATGTTGCAAAGAAGCGGCCTTTGTGGTTGTAAGCAAAATCATATCGCAAAGCCACTGGAATTTCAAACATGTTGCAACTACCGTCAAGATCCTTGATACTTACTGCGTTAGGTATATTTGTCTTGCTTGTATTGAAATATTTCCCATCACTGTAATATTGTTTCTTATCCCAGAAAAGACCGGCTTCAAAGGATATATGTTTGCTAAAACGGTAACCCGCCTCCAAGCCGATACTGTAACCGATATTCTTAACCGGTTGAAATTTAACTGTACTAAAATCAGGGCCCGCCAACAGACTTATGTACATGCCCTTTTCTTGTCCCTGTGAAACCTTAGCCGGCTTACTCTCTTTTTGGCCGGTTTGCCCTTTAACGACAGGTTCCTTAACGGATGCTGTTGCAATGGATTTTTGAACCTGATCAGGCCCGGCGCCAGCTGGATTTTTATCTGGCGCGGCCCTGGCAGCCTGATCTTTTTCGGTCAGGCTGTTCCGTGCCGGAGTCGGATTTTCTGATGAATCTTTTTTATTCGGAGAAGAGGATGCCTGCGATAATTTTTCTGCAGCGAAATCCCGATTATCCGCTCTCTGATATAAATTTTCATTTGAATTAGCGGAGTGCCGCTGGGTTTTAATTGAAATCGCGGCAAGAGAAGATTTCAGAATATTGTTATAAAGATGTGCAGTTTGCTGTTGCCGGACACTTTTATTGATCCTCCGCTCTAAAATTGCAACACCTGAGGCACTCATTGTATTTGCAGGGGCTTTTTTGCCGGCAGTTGATAAACGGGAGGGAATGGTTTTTTGTGCAACCTGTACATTTCTCTTTTCACTTGATCCGGAAAAATAGAGAATAGTGATCATGCTGAATGGAAGCAGGAGTAAAAGCCATAAAAACTTTTTCTTATTATTCCCTTTTCTCCCGGTTTCGAATTCGTAGGAAGATACGCCTCCAACCTGCGGCTGCAGTCGGCCAAGTACCCCGTTCCAATCTGAATTGTTTGTTTTTAGGGGGTATTGTTCACCAGCTTTGCGAAACAGATCATCCATATCTTCGTTTAGATATTCCATGATTTAACATCCTCCTTTTCTTTAATTAACTTTTGTAAGAATGCCCTTGCCCTCGACAGATTTGATTTTGAAGTTCCTATGGAAATTCCCAGTGCGTCCGCTATCTCAAAATGAGAACAACCATCTATGACAAACATGTTAAACACAATTCTGTACGTTGGCGGGAGACTCTTTACGTAGGTGATCAGCTCTTTATATAGCAGCAGCTGATCAGCTTTCTGGCTCCTGTCTGCCTCTTCCCACACATATTCCGGAATCCCCCCGATCTCGGGTGTCATGTTGTTCTTTCGCAATTCATCGATTGAAGTATTGATCACTATACGTCTGATCCAGCCCATAAGCATCCGCTCCAGTATTTCATCGTCTTCATTTCTGAATTTTTCAAAATGACGGAAAAGCTTTACAAAAGCATCATTGACTACATTCGCCGCGATATCATACCGGTAAATGTAGCGGAAACTGATTTTCAGCGCATAGCCATAATACCGCTCATAGAGTATCTTCTGATACCGCGGCTCCTGCTTTTTGCATCCTTCAATAAGCTGTTTCAGACTCTCCAATGTGATCGTATGCAATTAACTGAGTTAAATCTTGAATGCTTATATTCCTGGTTCCTCTACAGTTTAATCAGGGGCCACAATTTGACCAATATATGCTGGTCCGGCAGTGCTGTCCGGATAAAGGCCGACGCCCATTGAATTTTGGTTTGGCTTATCTTCAAGGATTGGATTTAACAAAGATAAAAGAGTATCGGATGATTTTTGATCCGGCTGGAAGGAAAACGACCTGACGTCGCCGTCATTAACCATTTCTGCCAGGATTGTCTGATATATGATGATTTACAGGCTTTTTTAAGGAAATTGGACTCCCGGAGCCCTGATTTGGCTCCGGAATGGCCGGAAACGGATTATTCAGCAGCATTAAGGATTTTCTCAATATAACTGAAATTTCCGTATCGCCATTGTTAGAAATGTATACGTTAAGTAAGGATCCGGGTTGCGTATTACTTGAAATGGAATGTTAGTCGACTGAAGGGTGCTGTTTGTCGATTTGCCATTCTGTAATTCCATTTTTCTGGTAACTTTCAAACCTGTTTTTCCCTACTCCCAATTTATTTGCTGCAGCCCGAACACCACATAAATCGTTTTAGTCATGCAAATCCTTTTGTATATGTCCCTTACGCGCAAATGGATCATGTTGGTCTTTTTGCCTGCCCTGATTTTTCCTGCTATCAATCAGGCCCAACCCAATACCGGCACCCGGAGTATGAATCAGGAAATTTTTAGGATCATCCGCTCGGGTAGTGCGGAAAAACTGGAAAACCTGCTCCGGAACGGCGCCGACGCAAATGCGATTGAAGATGGTAGTTCCGCATTAATGGCCGCCGCGCTCACCGGCACAAGAGAAGAGATGGAATTGCTGATCCGGCATGGTGCCAATGTAAACCACCAGGATTCGGATGGTATAACCGCCTTGTGGTACGCTATTCCGGACTTTGACAAATCAGATCTATTGTTAAGCCACGAAGCCGACCCGCAATTGCGTTCCAGGGAAGGATTCTCGGTTCTGGTTAAGCTTGCAAACTATCCGGGCACGGAGAGGTTGTTTCGTTTGCTGATGGAACGCGGTGCGAATCCCCTGAAAAGCGGACCTGATAATTCCCTGCTATATAATGCAGCTTCTTCCTGCGATACTGCTATTCTGGGATTGCTGCTGCGAAGCGGTCTGCACGCTAATGATACCATTTCTTTCGGCGACTATCCGATAAATAATGCATTGAATTTTCGTTGCTTTCCCAGCGTGAAAATGCTTGTCGATTACGGAGCTGATGTAAACGTGGCCCCCATGAATTTTAGCCTCGATCTGATCAACGGGATTACCCCGCTGATGTTTGCCGCTGTGAGCAATGACAGCCTTTCTTTTTTTTACCTGCTCGAACATGGCGCAAACCCCAATGCCCGAAGCAAGAGAGGGTATAGTGTACTCATGTATGTGCAGCAGGCTGAAAAAGAGGAACCGGCCATGACCAGGGCCTTAATCGAAAAGGGGGCAGACCCAAATGTAAAAGCGCCGGATGGAACTGATGCCTTCTCGCTGGCGCAGTTAAAAGGAAATACCGAAACCGTGAAACTGTTAAAAAAATATTCAACTAACTAAGTGCTTAAAATTGCATCGCCATGAAACTAAAAAGTTTTTCTACTATCCTGATTTTTTCAATGGCTGTTTGTCTGGCTGCGACACTTACCAGCTGGACAAAAAAAACGTCTACCATTGACCCCGGTATCATTGGCCGTTCCGCAGAAAAAGGTTTGGTGCTCCTGCAAAAAAGCGGCTATAGCTTTATGCAACGGGGACATTGCGTATCCTGTCATCACAATATTCTGACGGCCATGGCCCTGGAAAAAGCCAAACAAAAAGGGATTACATACAATGATTCATTGTCAAAGCAATGGATCAGGGGCATGGAAATGGGGTTAAAGAATGTGTGTAATCTCAACCTGGTAAATGAATTCATCACAGCTAAGTTTATTGCGCCCTATATGCTTTTAGGACTCTATGCCGAGAAATATCCCGCCAGCAAAGCTACAGATATCGGGGTGGACTATCTCCTGGGACAGGCCCGGCCGGATGGCAGTTTCGGAGGCGAAGCCATGCGTGTGCCTTTGGAATCGGGGGATATACATTTAGCTGCCGTTGCCATTCGCGCAATCACCGTATATGCCCCATCATCACGGATGGCCAGGGTAAAGGAGGTCGTCAACCAAACAAGAGAATTTCTCGAGCAGGCCGATCCCTCCAACCAGCAGGAACTGGCATTTCAGTTAATGGGACTTCAATGGACCGGCGGAAGCACAGAAAAAAAATCAGCAGTTGTTAAGAAATTAATTTCTCTGCAATGCGCCGATGGGGGTTGGGCCCAGTTGCCGACCCTTGCGAGTGATGCTTATGCAAGCGGAGAAGCACTTTGTGCCTTGTACGAAAGTGGCATGGTTAAGGCCGATGATGAAGTGTATCAGAAGGGGATACTTTATTTACTAAAAACGCAGGACGGCGAGGGAGCCTGGGTTGTTCAAACGAGGGCAAGCCCCATTCAACCTTTCTTCAGCAGTTATTTCCCGCCTTATGATGAAAACCAGTATATTTCTGCCGCGGCCAGCAACTGGGCGGTGATGGCTTTGCTGAACGCGATTCCGGATAAATCATATGGCTCGCTAAGTGCGGAAAATTAAATGAGCACGGATAGAAATGGCCAGGAAATAAATATTCCGGCCTATTTTGTGCATTCAATTTTTACAAGCAAATTGAAATTATGAATACAGGAAAGTTTGAATCCGGAAATCAGGCATCGCAGGAAATTCACCGCAGGAAATTTTTACAAACGGCGGGAATGGGCGTATTAGGCGCCGCAGTGCTTCCGGGACGGCTTTTTAAGGGGTTTGAAATTCCCTCATCCGCGCCCGCGAAAATCGGTTTACAACTCTACACTGTACGAAATGAGATCAGCCACGATATTGAGGGCACACTTCGCAGGGTTGCGTCATTTGGATTTGAGGCTGTTGAAACAGCCTTCTGGCCGGAGCATGTTTCTATTCAGCAGGGCGGGAAATACCTGAAGGCAGCAGGACTTACAGTTTCCTCTGCACATGTGGAGATACCCATCGGGGATAAAAAAGCCGCTATGCTTCAGGCGGCCGAAGCCTATAATTGCAAGCGTATGATCTGGCATGGATGGCCTGAGGATAAACGTTACAGTTCGCTGGACGGCACAAAACAACTCGCCGATATATATAACGAGGCAAACCATTTTGCCAAGTCGAACGGTTTGCAATTCGGTCTTCACAACCACTGGTGGGAATATCGGAACCGCGTGGATGGGCGCTTTGTTTACGAGGTACTATTGGAAAGGACAGAGCCTGATATCTTTTTTGAAATCGACACTTACTGGGTAAAAGTAGCAGGTCATGACCCCGCAAAAATTGTAGCGCAATTTGGCAAGCGTGCTCCGCTGCTCCATATAAAAGATGGGCCAGCAATATGGAATGATTCTCTGCCGGCCGACAATCCGGATCCCATGGTAGCCGTAGGCAAGGGAACGCAGAATTTTCCTTCAATCGTGCAGGCTGCAAATGGGAACACGGAATGGATGATCGTTGAGATGGACAAAGTTGCAACGGATGTTTTTGCTGCCATCGGGGACAGCTACGATTACCTCGTAAAAAACGATCTGGCCCGGGGTAAAAAACCCGTTGCTGATTAAGCGAGGCAGGCTTATTTACCATGCCGTGAAAAATGATAATCCACAACCACTCCGTTGATCATCATTTTTTGTCTTTCGTAAGACTGCCTTCCTCCCGATGGAACACAAACAATAACAGAAGCTTCCTTGGGAGGAATTTTTATTTTTCCTGAAGAACTCAGATCTCTTGCAATGAATTTGCCCGTTACAGTGTTATATAAATCTGTTTTTTTCTTTTTCGGAAGGGAGATCGTTACCGTCTTTTCCTCCATATA
>JANWIY010000164.1 GCA_025449645.1 Chitinophagaceae bacterium
GGCCTTATGACCCTGGCTGACCTCGAAGATATTCACAGGAACATGCTGAATTCCATTTTGGAGAAAGGCGGCAGGATCGACCGGATTTATTATTGCCTGGATATGGAACCAGGCAGCCCATGCCGCAAACCCAATCCGGGCATGGCTTTTCAGGCGGCCCGGGATTTCCCGGAAATTGACCTCAACAAATCGCTGATGATTGGTAATAATATCAGTGATATGGGCTTTGGAAAAAATGCGGGCATGGCCACTGTTTTTATAAGTACAACCAATCCGGATATGGTTTTTCCGCACGAATTAATTGACCTGAACTACAGCAACCTGAATGAATTTGCCCAGGCGCTTATGAAATCATAAAATTTTCAAAGAATTCCCGGGTTAGCGTGGATTTCCTGATCTTACATGTACTTTAGTACTCAGAATTTCCACCGTATGTTCGATATCCGGAAAAGGTATTTTTATTTTTTTTTCATTCTCATTTTTTTGGGACTGAAACAGGGGTTTGCACAACATCTGAGTGCCCGGGAACAGGCGAAGCTGGATCATCAGCAGGACTCTTTGAGCCACTTCGCATTTGATATTGTAAACGCACCCGAAGCCGAGCAGCGGTTTCGGTCGGACAGTTTTTTTATCCGGATGCTGGTGAGGGCGCTGAAGGTGCCGAATTCTTTTTACTATGCTTTCGATTCCCTGGAGACCATTTCAAAATTATATGCGCCGGACAGCAGCTTCCGCATTTTTACCTGGCAGGTCAAGAAGGATGAATTTATTTATATCCAGCGCGGAGCCATTCAAATGAGGACGGAGGACGGATCACTGAAGCTTATTCCCCTGCATGATGCGTCCATGTTCACTGCAAAACCCCAGGATTCCGTCCGATCTTCGGCAAACTGGATTGGCGCTATCTATTACCGGATCATTGAAAAAGAGTATCAGGGAAAACCAATTTATACGCTCCTGGGATTTGACAGTTATGATATCGGAAGCAATAAAAAGTGGATGGACATACTCACATTCAATGACCTCGGTGAACCGATTTTTGGGGGTCCTTATTTTTCTTTCAAGAAGGACTCGGCCAATGCATTCGGTAAAAATCAGATGCGGTTCAGCATAGAATATAACAAGGATGCTGGAACAACCTTCAACTACGATTCCAGCCTGAATATGATTGTTTATGATCATTTGATATCCGAATCAAACGAACCGGCGCGAAAAGAGACTTACGTACCCGACGGCGACTATGAAGGATTCCGCTGGCAGAACGGCAAATGGCTCCATGTAGATAAAGTGTTCAATACTGCGCTCAACGACGGCCAGTATCCCCAGGATCTAAAAATCCTCAACGATGCGGGCGGAATCGATGAAAACAAACTCAGGGAGCAGTCCGAGCTGAATAAAAAAAAGGCGGGTGATAAGTGAAGGGGATGCTTCCACTAATAGAAAATACCATACACATAGCCTTTTGGCTCTTTCAAAAAAGTTATAAAAAGATAATATAAAAACAAGGCAATGGTAATGGCCGGGAAATGCCAGTGTTGTGTCGATATCCCGGTAATATACAAAAGGGCGTCGGCCGGAATTCCAGCCAGCAAGACGTATTTGAACTGTAGCCTGGCACTGAAATTCAACATATCCATGTAGTACGGTGAAAGTTTAGAGAGGTATTTATCCGCTAAATTATAAGCAGACTTTCTATCGAAGTTATAATTGTTAGCAATGACTTCTTCCGCGTAAAGCGTTAATAGATCTGAAATATGCTTGCGTGCATTTTGATTTGGAATCTCGGGATAATGAATGACAAAATTCCTCATTGAATAGTAGTGAATATTTTTTTTGATTTTTTTTGACAATAGCGTATTCCAAGATAATATTGCCTGAATTACCTGCTCAATGGTCATAATCTAAGCATGTTTAAGGATTGCCACTGCCTCACTCCGCAGCCTTAAACTAACAAAAATAATTAATAGAAATAAACGGCTGTTACACATAGGGGGACAGATCCCTATTCATCCAACTTCAACACAGCCAAAAAAGCTTCCTGCGGAATTTCAACGTTCCCTACCTGGCGCATACGCTTCTTGCCTTCTTTTTGCTTTTCGAGTAGTTTACGTTTGCGGGAAATATCACCGCCATAGCATTTTGCAGTTACGTCTTTCCTGAGGGCGCTGATGGTTTCCCGGGCGATCACCTTGGAACCAATAGCAGCCTGGATGGCTATCTGGAACTGTTGGCGCGGCAGGAGTTCCTTGAGCTTCTCACAAAGCTTGCGTCCGAAATCCTGGGCACGCCCGCGATGGATCAGGGCACTCAGGGCATCCACTTTATCGCCGTTCAAAAGTATATCCATTTTTACGATATCACTATCGCGGTAGCCGATCGGATGATAATCGAAAGATGCATAACCGCGGGTCTGGCTTTTTAGCTTATCGTAAAAGTCGAACACAATTTCTGTTAACGGCAATTCAAAATGCAACTCTACTCTTGTTGGCGTTAAATAATTCTGATCCAATAAGATACCGCGTTTACCTAAACATAAAGTAATTATATTTCCGATATACTCAGGTTTAGTAATTATCTGCGCTTTTATGAAAGGTTCTTCGATGTTCTCGGTTCTGGTTGGATCCGGCATTTCTGCAGGATTGTTTACCTGTATGGTATCGCCGTTACTAACATGGGCAATAAAGCTTACGTTGGGAACCGTGGTGATGACTGTTTGATTAAATTCCCTTTCCAGCCTTTCCTGGATGATCTCCATATGCAGCATGCCCAGGAATCCGCATCGAAAGCCAAAACCCAGGGCTTGGGAAGTTTCCAATTCGTAGGTAAGCGATGCGTCATTCAGCTGAAGCTTGTCCATGCATTCGCGGAGCTCTTCAAAATCTTCTGTATCGATTGGAAAAATACCGGCAAAAACCATGGGTTTCACTTCCTCAAAACCCTGGATCATCTGCGGATCAGGATTGGAAGCAAGCGTGAGCGTATCTCCCACTTTTACTTCCTTTGCATTCTTAATTCCAGTGATGATATAACCTACGTCACCTGCACGCAATTCCGGTTTTGGAATCAGGCCCATTTTCAATATTCCGATCTCATCCGCGCCGTAATCCAATCCGGTGGAAACAAATTTGATTTTGTCGCCTTTTCTAAGCACGCCATTGAGTATCCTGTAATAGACGATAATCCCGCGAAAGGAATTAAAAACGCTGTCGAAGATCAGGGCCTGCAATGGAATATCTGGATTTCCGACGGGAGGAGGAATTCTTTCCACGATGGCTTCGAGAATGGCTTCCACCCCTTGGCCAGTACGGGCACTTGCAAGCAGGATATCTTCTTTTTTACATCCGATGAGTTCAATGATCTGGTCGGTAACTGCTTCCACCATGGCTCCGTCCATGTCAATTTTGTTAACTACGGGAATAATCTCCAGGTCGTTTTCGATTGCGAGATAAAGATTGGAAATCGTCTGTGCCTGAATTCCCTGCGATGCGTCAACCAGCAATAATGCACCTTCGCACGCGGCAAGGGCGCGACTGACCTCATAGCTAAAATCGACATGACCTGGTGTATCGATTAGATTGAGCGTGTAATCCTCACCATTTTGAGTATAGCTGATCTGGATAGCATGACTTTTAATGGTAATACCTTTCTCCCTTTCCAGATCCATATCGTCCAGAACCTGTTCCACCATATCCCGGTCGCTGATGGTATGGGTGATCTGCAAAAGCCTGTCGGCCAGTGTGGATTTTCCGTGGTCAATATGGGCTATAATACAAAAATTGCGGATGTGCTTCATGGGTGCGCGAAGGTACTTAATTTGGTTGATAGTTGATGGTTGATGGTTGATGGATATCAGGTGCGATTTTGCAATTAAAGCCCATCAATCATCAACTATCAACCATCAACTTTTTCTCATCCATTTCTCTCAGGTATTCAATTTTCAAGTGATCATAAAAAGAATGTTTATCTACTAATACGGATACGATTCCCGCGAGCATGCCGGCAAGCATTAAATAAAAGATCAGACTGTGACGATCGGTCATCTCGAGCACCAGGATGGCTGAAGTGAAAGGTGTACGCGTTATGCCCGTTAAAAATCCGACCATGCCGGAAAGAATAAGCAGATTGGTATCAGAATCAGAAAGCTGCATCCAGGATGACAGCACGGACCCGATGCTGGCGCCTGAAGCGAGTGCCGGTGCGAAAACGCCTCCGGCCGCACCAGTTGAATAGGAGATGATGGAACCGCTCATTCGCACAAAGGGTGTATACCATGGTAAATATTTTGCTGATGTGAATAATACTGTGGTCATGATCTGCTTTCCGGAGCCTATTAACCAGGGATGGGTAAAATAAGCGAGTATGGCGATTGCAAATCCACAGAGCAGGACATAAATTATATGGTAGTTCCGCTTTTTCAGACAGGCTTTCCTGCTCATCAGCCAGAGCATGAGCCTTGAAGTTATGCTGCCTGCAAGGCCTGAAAGCAAGGCAACCAGGATCACTCCAAGGAAAATATAAAAAGAAAGATTTTGCACACCAGGATAACCTAGATAAAGATAAGGACCGAATAATGCCTGCGCGGTAAGACCGGATATAATGACTGCCGAAAAAAGGGCCGTCTTGAAATAACTGATATGGGTCTTGGTGAGCTCCTCAACGGCAAATACAATTCCCCCCAAGGGAGTATTAAATGCAGCAGCGAGACCGGCAGCAGCACCGGTCATGATCATATTTCTTTTGGAAATTTTGGGCCACCATCGGGGAAGCCATTGGTTGATCAGGCGGAATATGGAACCTGCAATCTGAATCGTGGGTCCTTCCCTGCCGATCAATCCTCCTCCCAGGATCATGCAAAAACTGGATAACATTTTTACAAGGATGACCCTGAGGTTGAGCAGTTTTCCTATTTTGAAGTTATCCCTCGGATTGGCGAGTTCAATGGATGCCATTACCTGCGGAATTCCACTTCCCCTGGCGAAGGGTTCAAAACGGAGGATCAGCCACCAGGCCACCAAAAAACAAAATGGAGTAATTACAAATAAGAGCCAGGGTGTTTCAAGGAACAAACGCGCTGTAGAGCTTTCAGCGAGCAGGAAAATTTTAGAATAAAAAACGGCTGCGAGTCCGGTGAGCAAGGAGGCAATCCAAAATGGAATGGCTTGCAAAAAATTATTTCTCAACTTTTCATTCCCTGCTTTATCAAAAATCCGTTTGAGTTGGCGTTTGAACCTGTTGTGCCGGTCTGTTCCTGTCGTTTCATCCATTGACCAAAGATACGGTCAATGCCGGCCCCGGGAAGCCGAACCTATAACCCTTTTAATGTTTATCTCAGGATTTATCGGGACCTTGGGCTTCCTAAAAATTACTAAGAGCTCAGCCTTTATCTTTCGGCTTTGTTGATAAGACCATAATCATGGAATATCAGATATTAGGAAAATCGTCTTTGAAGATCAGCCGTATTGGGTTTGGGTGCATGTCGCTCGATGCGGGCAATTCCGATTCTGAAAAAATATTGCATCATGCTTTTTCCCTGGGCATAAATTTTTTCGATACGGCTGATATTTACCAGCAGGGTCAGAATGAAGAGTTGCTGGGAAGAACTTTTAAAGGAATTCGGAAACAAGTGACCCTAGCCAGCAAGATTGGAAATCGATTGAAACCCGATGGCAGTGGGCTGGACTGGGTTCCATCCAAAAAATACATACTGGATGGGGTTGAAAAAAGCCTGCAGCGATTACAGACGGACTATATAGATCTTTATCAGCTGCACGGAGGAACCATCGAGGATCCGATAGATGAAATCATTGAAGCATTTGAATTGCTCAAGGCACAAGGAAAGATCCTATACTATGGCACTTCCTCTATCCGGCCCCAGGTAATCCGTGAATATATCCGGCGTTCCAATATTGTAAGCGTTATGATGCAATACAGCCTGCTTGACCGGCGGCCGGAGGAAGAGATATTGGACCTTTTGCATAAAAATCAAATCGGGGTATTAACAAGGGGATCGCTGGCCAGGGGTTTGCTCGTTAGCAAACCTGCCGAGCCTTATCTGAATTATACCAGCAGGCAGGTGCAGCAGGCAGCTGACACTATTGCTTCTCTGTCGACCGGAAAACGTGGTCCCGCTCAAACTGCCTTACGCTATGTCTTGAAGAATGAAGCGGTGTCTTCCGCTGTTGTGGGAATCAGGACAAGCCAACAACTGGAAGAAGCAGTGCAAACCTATAATACACCAGAATTGCAAAAAAATGAATTGGCAATACTGCAACAGGGTTTACCTGCAAACAAGTACGACAAATTCAGGTGAATCTTCCCTGTCCATCACAACACCTGTCAAAGACCGGCTATAAAATCAATAGATTTGTCATTACCCGGAGATTGTTTTACATTAAACAAGATGAAACAAACCTATTTGTCGGCGCTTTACACCTATGACAAGAAAGTGTTTTCTTTTGTCGCGGTTTTCGCAACACTAACCGTTTTCTGCAATCTCATGGGAAAGGAAACAACTCCTTTTTTCGTCTGGGGAATGTATTCCGAAAAATTCAAGCCGGTCAAAACTTACGAGATATTCAGAATAACGATAAATGATTCGGTATTACTAGACTCTTACTCCGGATATTCAGATAATACAAGAACCTTCCTCAATGCTCCGCTTGCCTACTATCGGGAAATGAAAGACTATAAAATTGATCCCACGATTTCTTTTTTAAAAAATAAATTGAAAACCAAATATGCGTGGCTTAGTCCTTTTCAGAAGAAGTTGTTCAACTCATACAACCAGAAAAATTTCATGAATTGGTATCGATGTTATCTTGAAAGAGTGACCGGGGCGCCCATTCATGCGATCAAAATAGATGTCCTGCGAACGCAATTCAATGAAGATCAGCACCTCCTTACGGATTCATCTTATTTGTTTGAAACATGGAGACAGGATTGAACCAAGTCAAAAACCCATTTACTTCAATGGAGCGCCGCGGAATGTGCCGGCTCGTGTTCCTGTTTATTTTCTTTTCCCTGGCCTACTCCTATTACTCGGGAACCTTACTGCATCAGTTATGTTTTCCTGTTTTGAAATTTCCCTACGTCGACCCAACTTATTGGGCAATACATCTTTTAAAAATACCCGAATGGCTTACCCAAAATTTCTGGCCAGCCTTTGGCTTTGACGCGGTGTTGGTCGCCACATGTTTATTATGCATCTTCTTTCCTGATCGGCGTTGGCTGATTGCGGTTTTTTTTATCCTGTACTTTTTTTATTTCATTAGCTTTAACAGCTACAGCACACTTCACACACATAGTAAGATTGGTATTTTAATGATGCCAGTACCTTTCATCGTTTTTAGAAATAAATCTTTTACATTTTTGTGGGAAGGGATGCGCTATTTTACACTATTTGTATATGCAGATGCCTTTTTATGGAAGCTATTTCGAAATACTTTTATGAACTGGGAGCAAGGCGGCCTGATCATCAAAGCCAACCTGACCCCTTATTTGTATTTTCATCCCAGTTCCTTTCAAACATCATTTTATACCTGGTTGCTGCAGCATGATCACGTTGCAGGCTGGCTCTTTAATGCCGGCATGCTGATGGAGGCGTCATTCCTAATCGGGTTTTTCACGAAGAAATTTGATAAATACCTGTTCGTATTTTCTATCTTACTTCCCGCTGGATTTATTTGTTTTGCGGATGCATTTTTCTTTGAACTTACTATTCTGAGCCTAACTTTAATCAACTTTCGCGCATATCGGGGAAACATCGGCCTATCACCACGATAGCGGGCTGCGCCCCGGTGAAACAATATGGGAATGGCTATTAAGCGTATTTGAAACCTATGGGAAATGATGTTTGTAGAAATCATCAAACTGGTTTCCTATTTTTTTGAATGAATAATTCTCATTTACGTATTTCTCGATTGTTTCACGATTAAATGAATGAGGATTTATGACGAGAGAAAGCATTTCTTCTGCCAATAAACCAGGATTATTCAAAGGAACAAAAAAACCGGTAACGCCGTCTTGAACAATTTCATGAAACACAGGGATATCACTGACTATTACAGGCTTTCCGCAGGCATTCGCTTCAATGATCACGCATCCGAAGGTTTCGAATCTGGAATAAAGAATGAGGGCCACACTTTCCTGGATATATTTTCGTAAAACATCCTGCGCGCAGGTCCCCTTAAATTCAACAACATTTTGGAGATTCAAAGAATTCGCAAATTTTAGTAAGGATTCATTCGGCTCGCCAAATATCAAAAGTCTTAAATCCGGTAGTTGTTTTTTAAGTATAGCTGCTGCTTCCAGAATTTGCTCAACATTTTTTTGATATTTTAAAGTGGAAATATGAATGAACTGAGTATTTTTTGAATCGAATCCGGAGGGGTAAAATATTGAGGAATCCACAACGTTAGGGATCACATGTACATCATTTATCGAGAACTTCTCTTCCATGGAGGCGGCCAGATACGCGCTGACCGCTGAGTACCCGGTGGCATTTTTCATAACGAGCTTCCAAAGCAAGCGAAAAAGAAAGGGTCTTTCCTTAAAATTGGGACGGGCTTCGGGGCACAAGGCGCTCCATTGTTCTGAAACGACATAAGGTATGTGGTACCTGTATTTCATGAACAATGCGACCATTCCTGCTTTTAATCCAATATGCACATGAATGCCATCAGGTTTTCCATGCTCCCGGATATAATTTTTGAGATGATTAATATGAAGTTTAAGGTAAAAATAATTAGAGTATATTTTTTCTAACCACCGAATCTTACAAACCGGGCTCTGGTAATAAATTAAAATCGCTTCGGCGCCCTCAGGATATTGCCTGCGTTCTTCAACTTTTTTTTCATTCAAAATAAGGCGCTTGTCTCTTACAACGTGAATCACCTTAATATGATTAACGAGTGCCGCAGCCCGCCCGTGCCGTTCAATAAAGTCGCCTGTATACGCATCTACTTTGCTGGGATACCAGCTTGCCAGCCAAAGTATTTTTTTCATAATTCTTATGACACTTTAATTTATTCATGGATAGCATTTTTCCATAGCAAACGCTTAATATAGAGTCCAAGCCAGGAGAGGTCTGTTTTTTTTATTACGAGAAAATCGGATAGTCTGGACATATGATCCTTACGATAAAGCAAAAGGGTATAACAATAATATGAAAAATATCCAACACTGCTGATAATTGCTGCTGATCTGTAGCCGGCGTAAGGCAGAATGAAAAAATCACCCGAAGCAATAATAATCAGTGCGAGAAAAGATCCCGTAATATTCCTCGCAATCAGATTGTTTCCTGAATTAGATGCGGTTAAAGGATAATTGGCCGTCATACATAAGATACCGGGGATAAACAGTAGGAAAATAAAATACATATGGTTGAAGGTCTTGCCGAATAAGAAGGGGAATGCCCAGTATCCGGGCAGGGCAATGAACAGGCAAATGCTAAGGTTTGTCCATAACAATACACGTACAACTGATTTTATGTCAGCATTGCCATTTATTTGTTTACCTGATGACATTATGGGAAAAAGCGTGGCGCCCAGAATGGATGGAACAATCAGCATCATCTGCCCAAGTTTGGAGGCTTGTATATAATTTCCGAGATCGTTTGCGGAGCAATAATTTGCTACAAACCAATAATCCATCCGGTTCACCAGGAAATAAATGATATTAGCGGTGAGCGCAGCTAAGGAGTATTTTATCACTATTCTTAAAACGGATGAGGATGGAAGTCCCCTGTTATTTTTTTCGGGATACCAGACAAAAAAACTAATCAACAGCAAAACCCCCTGTAGTGCATAAGAAAAAAAATAGAGAACTAAAAAATGATTCCTGATCCAGATCATTTCGTTTCGGAAAATCATGAGGACGATAAGACATACATTTATGCTCAGCAATATCTTATTTGGTAATGCAAATTGATGTTTTGCATAGAACAGCGCATTGAAAAATGTGGTCAGTAATACCCCGCCGATAAACATCAGACTGGCTCCGAGAAAGGCTCCATCTCCAAAAAAAGAAGATCCGGTCAAGCGGAGACCCAGCCACCAGGCCAAACCGGAAATAGTACTCGCCACCAGGCTCCAGAGCAGGCAGAACCGAGCCATTTGCCGGGCATCAAGTTTTCCGGAAGAAATAAAATAAACAGTGCCGGACTCTAAACTAATACTCACCAACAGCAGTATAAAGGCGAGATTATTAATAATGTAGAAAATCTGCCCGCTTTTTTCCGCAGCAAAAAACCGGGCGATCAGAATATTCAATATAAGAACGGAAAAATAATAAAGCCCTCTCCAGAGCAGGTGCTGAACAATAAGGTTTGCCGTTCTCTTCATCTTGGGTTTGGAATCTGGGAATGCTATTTTAATGCGCGGACGATCTCAATAAAATCGGAAGCATTCAGCGAAGCACCGCCAACGAGCCCACCATCCACATCCCCGCAGGCAAATAATTCTTTGGCGTTATTGGCTTTCACACTGCCTCCATATACTATGGAAATCTGCTGCGCCACTTCCCTCCCAAACTGCTTTTCCAAAACTGATCTGATATAGGCATGCATTTCCTGCGCCTGTTCGCTGCTGGCTGTTTTCCCGGTTCCGATGGCCCAGACCGGTTCATAGGCAATGACCACCTTTAAGAGTTGTTCAGCGGATAATGGGAACAGCGATTCCTTTAATTGTTTTTTTACAAAATCATTTTGGAAATTTTGTTCCCGGATCTGAAGGGGTTCGCCACAACAAAAGACAGGTGTCACACCATAGGTAAGACAGATCATTACTTTCCCGGAAAGTATTTCGTTGGTTTCACCAAAGTGCTCACGCCTTTCACTGTGACCGACGAGACAATATGGAACATCTATTGATTTTAGCATTTCAGCAGAAACTTCGCCGGTGAAAGCTCCGGATTTTTTATCTGAACAATTTTGAGCCGCAGAAAAATAGAATTTTTTTTGATGAACGCATTCGTTGGCCAGTTCAAGATAAGGGAAGGGAACTGCAAACAAGACTAGCCGGTTTTCATTCAGGGTAAGATCCGCAGATAATACAGTCTTAAGTAATTCTGCACCCTGTTGATAAGTCAGGTTCATTTTCCAGTTCGCTGCTGCATATTGTTTTCTCATCACATATTTTTTTGTTGATCATAAATCGCTCTCAGCAGGTTAATTTCAGAAGCTGAAACCAATTTGTTTTTTAATTTTTTCCATTGGCCGATATGCTGGATCGCCTTTTCGAAATTATAAACCTCCGGGAGGTCAAACCCCCAGCTGAATGAGGAAAGATAGGATGGCGTCAGGCCCTTTCCAAAAACATTCACGCATACTCCCACCACGGTGCCTGTATTGAAAGCGGTGTTTATTGCTGACTGGCAATAATCTCCCATGAATAGTCCGCATTTCAAGCCTTCGAAAGTATACTTATTTTTCAAAGGGTTCCACAGCTTAACGATGCCTGCATTATTCCTGACATTTGAATTGGATGTGCCTGCGCCAAGGTTGCACCACTCCCCGATCACCGAATCTCCCAGGTAACCTTCATGAGCTTTGTTGGAATAACCAAAGATCACGCTATTTTTAATTTCACCGCCAACCGTACAGCCCGGGCCGATAGTAGTGGCGCCATAAATTCGCGTTCCCATTTTCAGCACCGAAGCTTCGCCGAGGGCAAATGGGCCGCGGATCAGGCTCCCTTCCATAATCATGGCGTCTTTTCCAATATAAATGGGACCTTCACTTGCATTCAGGATGCAATGCTCCACGACGGCCCCTGCTTCAAGGAAAACTTGTTCAGCCGATTTGCTGCTATCCTTAGATTTAGAAAGAATGATCCGGTTTGAAGGCGGTATAGGCTCGGATTTCCGGCCCATGCAAATGAGTTGGAAATCACTCCTGATTTCACGGCCGTTGAGCATTACGATGTCTGCAGGATTCTGAAGCTTGGTTGCAAGTGAAATGGCTTCTTGAATTTCGTGTTCCTTTCCAAGGCGTATAGCCCGAATCAACTGATCCTCCGGAAGCAGATTGGCGGGGATTTCAACTGCGCTGATTTTTGTATCCGAATCCGGGAAAATGCGTTCCCATTTCTGCCTGATACTAAGTATGCCGCACAGGATATCCGCAACAGAACGGGTCAGGCAGAAAGGAAAAAGATCCTCAGCAAAAGGGCCGTCGGTCAGCGTGGGTTGCATTGTTAAAACTAGTATTTTTTGCTGACGGTTTATAGTTGACTGCCTTTCAGGCAAACAAAAATCCCCTTCTGAAAACAGAAAGGGACCTATTAAGATTCTGAAAATTTATTCAGGTTTCTTTGCGTAGCGTTTCTTGAACTTGTCAATACGCCCTGCTGTATCTACCAGCACATTCTTTCCGGTAAAAAAAGGATGAGAAGTATTTGAAATTTCGAGCTTGATCAGGGGATATTCATTTCCGTCCTCCCACTTGATAGTTTCCCTGGAATTGGCAGCTGAACGGGTAAGGAAACTTGTTCCGTTACTCATATCCCGGAATACCACCAGGCGATAATTTTCCGGATGAAGATTTTGTTTCATATTATTCAATTTGGCCGTGCGATTAATCTCTTCCCGGCACGAAAGGGAGTGCAAAACTAGTGCTTGATAGTGAGGGATCCAAATCTTTTCACGAAGCGAAAAGATTGGTTGATGGTTGATAGTTGATGGTTGATGGAAATGCGTGAATGGCCGGGACTCTAATTTTCTTCCGACAGCAATTCTTTACATATTTGCAGCATTATATTGTAAATCAATATCTTATCATGTATAGAAAGCCGAACTTTCTCAAACTCGCCTGTTCCGCAAACAAATCCAACCTGCTGTTCTATCAACACTCAACCCCCAACCATCAACCGTCAACCGTCAACCGCCAACCTTCAACCAAATCAATTCCGCATATTATCAAACTGCAAGGGGATTTCCAAACCTGCCGATTTGCAGCGCTGGATGACGGCCTGTAACTCGTCAAGTTTTTTGCCTGTCACCCTCACCAGGTCATCCATGATGGCTGCCTGCACTTTAAGCCCGGAATCCTTGATCAGCTTTACAATCTTTTTTGCGTCTTCCTGTTTGAGGCCATTACGGACCGGCACTTCTTTTCTTGTTACCTTACCACTCGGATAAGCTTCCTTTCCGAGATCATAAGCCAGGGGATCAAGGCCCTGCTTGATTGAGCGGCTGATGAGCACATCCGTGATTTGTTTGATCTTCATATCACTTGCGGCCTCCAGTTCTATCTTCATTTCTTTCTTATTGAGTTCGATGGACACAGGCGAATCCTTAAAGTCGAATCGGTTCAGGATTTCTTTTTTTGTAGTGTTCACGGCATTGTCCAGCGTTTGCGGATCAATTTTACTTACGATATCAAAGGATGGCATAGGTTGTTTATTAGTCAGCAAAATTAAAAAATAAAAGACCCGCTCATCCTCCAGAGCAGGTCTTTATTCACGAAAACTACAGATTAATTGTTGCCTCCCGCTTTTACACGATTAGCTTCCTCATCTGCACCTCCGGAATGATGGTTATTTTCCGGACCTTTTATGGGCTTTCCAAACCGGTATGTGAATGTGAGACTCACCTGGCGGCTGTCCCTCATGTTGTGAAAAGTAGCCTCGGTTTCCTGGAAATTAATGCTTCCCCTGAATTGCTGGGTATAGAAAATATCGCGGACTCCCAGTTTCAGGCTGCCTTTTTCTTTGAAAAGTTGCTTAACGATGGCTGCTGAAGTTTGCCCTACCGGTTTTATTAAGACCTGCCCTTCAAGTCCGGCAGTTCTGTAAAATCCTGATAATTCCCCGCCCCATCCCTTGCCGAACTTAAATTGGTTATTCAGGTTACTGAGCAGATTCACGGCACTGACATCGAGGTTCTCACCATACAATATGCCATTGAAATGATTATAATTCAGGTTGCTGTAAAGTATGATTGTCCACCATTTGGTTGCCGGCAGGTTCAGGCTGACTGAAATGCCTGCATTCTGTCTTCTTCCGATATTTCCATTGCGCACTATGGTTGCATGACCCTGCTGTTCGAATGTTTCGGAAAAGAAATTTCTGGTGTTGCTGTAGTTCAGCGTAGTGGTCAGTTTATTATGGTAGGTGTGCGACAATTCAAAATTGGTCGTGTACTGAGGCTGCAGATAAGGATTTCCTGCCTGATAAGTATATTGGTCAAGAAAAAATAAGAAAGGATTCAGATCTCCATAGTCCGGCCTGTCAATGCGCCTTCCGAAGTTCAGACCAAACATATTATTATCATTCAATTGATAGGAAATATAAGCCGTGGGGAAAGCACTTATGTAGCTTTTGGAAAATGCAGAATCATTATTTATTACCGTGTACTTATTGCCAAACTGATGGCCCGAATAGTTGGTGTTTTCCAGACGCAGGCCCGCCTGGAAATTCCATTTCTTATATTTCTTGATGAGATTAAGATACGCCGCGTTGATATTTTCATGATATACAAAATAATTGGTCTTTGTCGTGTCAGGATATTCTATATTGTTTACCACATTAAAATAGTTGGCCTGGTTGTCCGTTGCCACATAGCTGGTTTTCAATCCGGCTTCCAATTTTATATCTTTTTTGAATGGATGCGCATAATCCGTTTTAAATGTATAAATATTGATTAAGGAAGGAAGATGTCCACTCAGCGTGCTGGCATCGAGCGGATTCATTTTCGGATCGTATGTAGCGTTCAGATAGTATTGATCATTTTTTGAATTATAAAGCACATAATCTGCATCTGCCGTGATCTGTGTTCCGAGAGAATCAAACTTCCTCAGGAAATTTAAGTTTACGGATAGATTCTGCCATTTGCCCTCAATATTTCCAAACGAATGCACCAGCGAATCAGGAATATTATTGGCGTCTTTAAGGGTAATATAACTCTGGGATTGATTTTTTTCGTCATCCTGAAATCCACTCACAACGAAGCCAAGGGTAGTTTTGTCGTCAATGAAATAATCTATTCCTGTTTTCAGGTTGAACTCCGGACTGGTATATTGCATGTGTGTTGTCTGCGTAAAGATGGAATTGATTTTTCCATCGCCGGAATCAATGTAATTCCTGTTGATATCCAGATTATGCCAACCCTTCCAGCGGTTGAATCCTGCATTGGCGAAAATATTCAGTTTGCCTGTTCGGTAATTCAGGTTGACACTCGCACCCGGCTTTCCGTATTTGCTCTCGGTTTGCGAAAGCGTCAATGACCCGTTGAAACCCCTGGTTTTACTTTTCTTGGTTTTAATATTAATGATCCCCGAATTCCCCGCAGCATCATATTTTGCAGAAGGGTTGGTCATGATTTCTAATTGATCAATGGCAGACGCAGGAAGGCTTTTCAGGTAACTTGCCAGCTGGGTTGAAGTCATGTAGGTCGGCTTGTCGTCAATCATTATGATCACTCCCTGCTTGCCTTTGAGACTGATATTATCATCCTTGTCTACCGTAACCCCCGGTGATTTTTCCAGGATATCCATAGCCGTTGATCCGGCGTTTGACGGAGAGGCATCTACATTCACCACGATCCGGTCGGCCCTTTGTTCAATAAAAGATTTATTGGCAACGACAGCAACGGATTGGAGTTCGTTGGTCTTTTTCTTCAGGATGATCTGTGGCAGATTAATGTTTTTGTTGTTTGTTGAAACAGAAAAAGCAGGACCGGAAAAAGGTTCATGGCCAACCGCTGTAACCAGGAGATGATAATTTCCTGCCGGGATTGTTCCGAAAACAAACTTTCCCGATTTGTCCGTTTCGCTCATTTTGTAAGTCGACGTATCCTTGTCCTTCATCAGCGCAATACTGGCACCTTCAACAGGAATCCTGCCATCTTCGGCGACAGAACCCCGGATATTGGAGTTTGACGGGAGCTGGGCATTCACAACAATAGAAAACGCAATCAGCAGGAAAAGCAGAGTGAATTTCATGTTTTTTGGTTTACTTGGTACTGTTTTTAATTAGTTACAGGTCAAAGATCAGTACCAAGCATTACATAGAACATTGTTTTATGTTGGATGGCTGATTTTGCTGATAATCGGGAAATGGATAGTGAGAATAGGACGCAGCTATTCCTGGAAAGTTGCAGTCAATACTTGTAATGAGGATGAGTGGAAGAGATTGATTAGCAGCGGTTATATGAGCTGTTGATTGCTTTCAGGAGGGGCTTTATATCTTTTTTTCAGCACGAAATACAGAATTCCTCCTGATATAACGAGTAAGCTTGATATGATTTCTGCCTGAGTCGGGTGATAGCCAAAAATAGAATACCGGGTATTGACCCTGATTTTTTCTATGAAAAAACGTTCGATGCCGTTCAGGACCATGTAAAAGGCGAATAGAGTTCCTGGGACTTTGAATTTCTTTCTGACCGACCAGATCAGGAAAAAAAGCCCGA
>JANWIY010000165.1 GCA_025449645.1 Chitinophagaceae bacterium
AAGGCGGTCATTCCCTGCGCATACCACCTGGCCATATAATCATTTGGATGCAGCGGATTGGAAATGCAGTCTTTTGGCTTCTTACGGGTATAAATAAATCCGCTAATTGTGTTCATATCCAAATTAATGATGCCAATTGTTTGCAATTCCCGAAGCGCTTCAGCATAACCTGTCAGATTGCTGACATAAAAGGATTTGTTCTTGTCAGAATCGGTAATATATTCAGGGTCAAATTTCATGTTCGATATTAAAATAAATTCCGCATTCGGGTTTGTAGCTTTCACTTTTCTGATGATGGTTTGAATATATCCCTTGAATTCCTCCGGTTTAAATACCCAGAAATCATTCATTCCGAAATCGATGATCACCAGGTCCGGTTTCAATGGATTGACATATTTGTCAGCATATTCTGCCCCCCAATCGGATCTGGCTCCGGGCAGGGAGGCATTGAATAAATGGATATCATCATAACCGTAGGTTTTTTTCAGCGCATGCGTAAATAAGTCGGCATAATTCGGCATATAAGGCGCAACCGAGTCATAACTGCTCACATCCAATCCCCTTGTGATGCTCATGCCATAGGCAACAATTTTCAAAGGAGATTTTGATTTTAACAGGGTCATAGTCCTTTGCATCATTTCTCCTTTATAAACAGGAGTGGGGCCTCTCCATTTGTCTTTATGGATATAGGTTACCACTACCCACCGGGTCTGCAGATTATACCAGCCCAGATCCGTTCCCGGAAATGAATGGTCTGTGCTGTATGGCATTTTTGAATGAACCCGCCTGATGATCGTCCTGCCTTTTAAAATATAATCATCTTTCCCTGAGTAAGCAGTTGAAAGATCAAAACTCTT
The DNA here is from genome assembly GCA_025449645.1 of Chitinophagaceae bacterium. Lineage (GTDB taxonomy): Bacteria > Bacteroidota > Bacteroidia > Chitinophagales > Chitinophagaceae > Puia. Next base: position 858 of record JANWIY010000165.1, read on the forward strand.
TACAGATAGTATTTTAGATGGAGCGAAAAGCAGCCTGCCCGATGCTACTGCCTTGTTATGCGAATACAGCAGAACAGTTTCATTGTAGATGGTATCCGAATGCCAAAAAGGAAGCATGTATTGATCAAGATCGCATAAAGGAGAATGTTTTTTTGCCGCACTGCCCATATTCAATTCTGCACTGAACCCGTTCACAACAATGGCTCCGGGCCCGGCGGTATCTTTTTCAACAGTGACAGTAGCATACTTTGTAAAAGGCGGAGCCTCCGTGTAAATTCCTGTTTCTTTAAAACTGTCGGAAGATATCGGACCGCTTTTATAATTCAACAACTCCCGATCTGCCGAATCATAAAAGCGAAGCGATGACCAGGCCTTTAGATTGGGGGTGCTAACCTTGAGGTTCAGCTTATATTGAAGAATGGATAGCGGATCAACCTGCAGGCGGCGAATGAAAGGGCTTTCATTTTGTGCGGCGCCTTTAATTGAAGCAAGCAGAAAAAACACAAGGCAAATAAAAAATAGTTTCATAGGCCCTGACGGTTAGCATATCCTACAGCAAACACTTCAGCCCTGAGCGCGAGGGTTTGTTTTTCATTCGAAACGCATTCGATGCTGAGCGGCCTGCCGAAATCAAGGTCGTCTTCACTAATTTCCCCCGCTGCCCAGGATAAGCCGCTCCATATCTTCTTATCATATTCGATGCGTAAAGCAACCTGCTTTCCATTTTGGGACACATTGATTTTAAAAAACTCATCCATATTTTTACCGTCCGGGGGTGCTCCTCCCCAGCTGCGATAGGGAAATCCATTCCCGTCAAATTGTTGAAATATAATACGAATGCTCCTGGTTGGAATTTTTGCAATCGTTGTTTCTATTTTATTTCTTCCTGTCTGCCTGAAGCCGGTATCGATCTTTGAAATAAAAACAGGGATCGAAATTGTCTCATCCCTTCCCAGATCATATTTTTCTGCAGCATACTGATCTATTCCAACCACAGCAAGTTGTTCAGGACCGAGAGAAATATTAATTCCTTTCAATACAGGTTTGTATCCTCCATCAGCATATAATACCCTGGAAGTTCCACCTGGTATCAGGGGCAAAGGCATGTTTACAATCTGCTGAGACGGATTGACCACAGTGCAAACGATACCCTGCATTCCTTCGGCCTTAAACCCATATGGTTTCCCGCTGCCCGGAATTTCACCAAAAATGCTGAACTTATCCAGTTTCTGCAATTCATGGTAAAGGCTTTGCACTTTTGCAAACCATTTCGCATCCTCATTGGTCAGCAATTCAAGGTTGCCGTGATATACATTCATCCATCCGCCGCGGGCAAGTTCAAGTATCAGCATGCCCATCCAGCAATGAAGGCCCCGGGAATAGCAGGTTCCGGTTTTCCCTATCATGAACGCGCAGTTGTCTATTCTGCGAAGAGGTAATCCATTGAATTCAAACTGACGCACCATATGGTCAGAATAATTATCTGCTGAACGCCAGATATTCATCATGGGAACATCTGAAAACCGGGGATCGCCGGAATAAAGCGTATCGAATGCCAGCAGCCAGCGATGGTTAATATCTTTTTTAAATGGTGAATAGGTATTTTCCATATCGCCGCCGAAACCATTATATCCAATGATTAACACATCATTATTCTTTGCCCGGAATTTTTCAAGCATATCAATAAAGGCCTCCTTGTTTTTTTCCTGCACCTGTTCCGGGCTGTATTTATCTTTTGAAGCCGTGGTTACGGCCTCAAAATAAGCAAAGTCGAATTTAAACATGCGCACGCCTTGATCGTACCAGAGTTGCAGGGATCCGGCCAGATGATTCAGGTATCCGCCTTCAAACATGCAAAGAATATTCGGATCTGTTCCCAGGGAATCCTTCCATTCGTCGACGGGTTCAAGAAATCTTCCGTTATGTGTAGCGATCAGGTTGGTGGAGAACCACATGCCGGGAAGGATATTATTAGCCTTGCAGGATTCCAGCCATTTGTCGGGCCCGCTGGGCCAGTGCTCTTTATCCCATACCCGGTACCCGCCCAATTTGTCAAACCAGAAAGCATCCATCATGTAATAATCTATTTCCACACCGTTTTTTTTCATGCGGATGATTTCATCCAGTTCCCGCATGGAAAGCATTTCTGTAAGGGGAACATGATCCGACAACGGATCGTAAGCCGACCAGTTATTGTAAACAAAAACAGGTTTCTTCGGCCCTTCAAAACCCGCTTTCGGCAAAAATGAAAAATCTGAGTGGGTAGATTGAGCCAGGGCTTTTGCCAGTGGATGCGAAGCAAGGCCCCAAAGAGTTGCATGCTTGATCAATGTTCTTCTTTCCATCGAAGCAATTTATAGAATTTAAAAGCAGGCGCCCACGCCCTTGGTCGGAACAGTATTCCCGTTAAAATCCATGTTACCCGAATGAATGCCCAGTTGCCAATGCAAATCCAGACCCTGATTCCGGAGCACTGAATTGGCACCTATATCATAATTCTCAAATGAACCCGGTTTCGGAAAAGAAACCAGACTTATCTTTCCGGGATTTTTGAAATCCGGGTTTATGTTAGCCCCCACAAATTTTCCGGATATCATTTCAATGTGATATTTTTTTGTCCAGGCGGAAAAATCCCGGATTCCGTCAGCATTAAATTTTTCATTCAGGCTCCACCAATCGTTGCCCAGAAAAATATCGTTTCCTTTATTTCCTTTTATAAGGCTATCCTTTCCTATCAATATATTATTGTAAAATGCAAATTGTTTTCTTTCACTTTTATCTGAATAGCTTATTGCTGCTTCCAAAGTATTATAAACAGTATTGTTATATACCAAAGCGTTATGAAATTGATTTGGATCGCCGGAGCTATTCCAAACATATATCCCGCCCCTGGAATCGGAAACCGAACCGTCATTTTCGGTGATATTAAAACGGACAACATTATTGAACCAGGCACTTGCACCCAAATATTGAAACAGGCAATACCCGCTGCCCTGGTTACTATAGGACAGGCAATATTGAATAATGGAATTAGTCGTGCCCCCATCCAGATCAAAGCCGCCACCGTCGGCCCCGCCTACTGAGGTCTTATTCCGGTATGCCAGGCAATGCTGAATGATAACACTATCGGATTCATAGCACCAGATGCCGACAGGACCATTTCCGATGCGCGGCATATCCCATCCATTGTCCGTTGCCGTGCAATGATCTATCAGTAAACCCGTACAATGGCCGGCGACAATGCCATTGCCACTGTGATTTGTGAGGTTGGTTGGATCGCCCGGATTATCTACAGCAAGGCAATCCAGTATCTGGATATTCCTGGATTCTTTTTTGCCGTGGCTCCCTTCAACGGAAATTCCGGCAGCGCCATTTTCGTGAACATGGATGGCTGAAATACGAATGTTGGTGGAAGAATAGATCAGGAGGCCAGATTTCTGAAAACCAGATATATCGAGGCCTTCTGCCCTAATATGATCGCAGTTCATAATGGAAAACCCGTTTTTGCGGTTTCCGTTTTTTCTCCCCGAGCCTTGCAGGGTGAGATTGGTAATAACAATGTTTTTTGTATTGTAAATCGTAACGGCGGCTAAATTTCCCGGGTTAATTACTGCTTCTCCATTGTCGTATGAACAGATAACAATAGGGTCAGCGGCTGTTCCCTGAGATCTTGAATTAATCAGCATGCTGCCATCGAAAACATCGCCGCCATGGAAATAAATTTTATCGCCCGCATGAAAATGCATGCTGTCAAATTTAGCAATGGAATTAAAAGGATGGTTTAGGCTCCCATCATTATTATCATTTCCTGATGCCCTGAAATAATAGCTTTTGGAAATTGAAGGGATTTGGACCACAGCTGAATTCTCTTTTGAGCTAAAAAATAAGCCGGTATTCGCAACTATAAAAAGAAATATATTGAAAAATGTCAGGGTCATTAATAATGATAACTTCTTTTCATGAACTATTAAAAAGTTCAATGGTTATTCTATGTTTCCATTTTTGAAATTAAAGAAAATATCCGACTGTGAATATACAGTATTGCTGCGCTGATTAAAACTTTAACAATAAGCGGATCAATTGAAATATTATAGAGATAATAATTCAATTTGTTAACATCCGGAATGCAAATCTTATGCTTTCAATATCCTGGATTTTGTTTCAGATTATGATCCAATCCAATCTCTTTTTGAGGAATCGGGAAGTATACGTTTTGAGCCTTAAAAGTAACTCCTTTCAGATGGTCAATCCTGGTTTGTTCAGTCTGCAGGTAAGCATTCAAATAATCTGCAGCAATGCCCCAGCGCACCAGGTCAAAAAACCGATGCCCTTCAAGCGCAAGTTCGAGCCGGGACTCAAATCTTACCGCATTGCGGGCGAAGGTTTGATCTGTCCAGGGTGTATTATAAATGCTTACAAAATAATTTGCCGCGGGATTTGCACCATTCAATACCAGACAGGTATTCACTGTCCGGGTTCTGACTCGGTTTACGAGCGCCCGGGCATTCTCCAGGCTTCCAATTTCTACTTCACATTCAGCAGCCCACAAAAGAACCTCAGCAAAACGGATGATGCTGTAATTCACAGAACTGCCCGCACCGCCGGCGGCATAGAAATTATTTCCTCCAATCCCAAAATCCTGGCTCGCCATATATACATTTTTCATTGGCAGGTATGGCCCCCCGATGGCCTGTCCTGATGAACCTCCGGCCCAATCCTGGCCAGGGTCTACGCCCCAGTCTAAATATGGAATTCCTCTTCTTCCGACGGACCAGTCAAGCCTCGGATCCAGCGTTCCAGCATAAGGTGTAAAAGGATCCGCGCTCGCAATTCCCATATCATTGGTCATGTTCGTCACATTCGAAGTATCCTTGCCTGAAGCATCCATCATGGGAAGACCGTTCACGTCTGTTTTGAAAGCATTAACGAGATTAAATGTGGGACGTTTCCAATACCCATAAAATGGGTCAGGGCCATAAAATAAATTGGGCACATTACCTGTTTCACCCAGGTCGCTGTTATAACCATAACTGTTGTCATCCACGGAAAACTGGATCTGAAAAACTGCTTCCTTGCTATTTTCAGTTGCAGCATCAAAATTATCGTGAAAGCAACTATTCAGATCATAAGCGACGCCCGCAGAATTTTTTCCCTGTGCAATGATCGTATTCAGCAAAGTAAGAGCGGAATCGTATTTTGCCTGGAACATATAGCATTTTGCAAGGTAGCAGGCTGCTGCCCATTTATTGACACGTCCTACCTGGCTTTGCTGTTCTGGGAGACTATCATAAGCAAACTGAAGATCGGCTTCTATCAGTGGCCATATATCAACGGTGTTGGACAGCGTTGAGTAGTTGCCTGTTTTTACAACTGCCTCGTCTACCCAGGGAACATTATTCCACATGATCTTTGCATTAAAATGGTAGTGGGCCCTTAGAAAACGGGCTTCAGCCAGCGCTTCTGTTCTTTGCTGGTCACTCATATCTGTCGCATTTTCTGCAGCGATGATTGTATTGTTCGCCCTGGAAACTCCATCATAGTCGGTCGTCCACTGATCGTCCATATATCCCGTAAAAGGGGATACCTCGAACTGTTCGATCGTAGATACATCAGGCAGCGTATTCGGACCGCCCGTAAAAGCATCGCCCGCAGTCACATCACCATATACCCAATAGGTTCCGGAAGTGCTCCACCATCCGCTGTTGGTAGAAATACCGGTCAGATCATGATAGGTGCCCGTAAGCAGATTTTGTACCCCCGTATAATTGTAATAAGCTTCGATGCTCTGTTGTCCCTGCGGCGGCACACTCAGAAAAGATTTATGGCAGCCTGCAGTTATAACCGCTAATGCTACAGTTATAAAATAAAATATGCGTTTCATAATAAAATATTTTTAGGATAATTAAGACTCACAATCCGAGAGTCAGGCCAAACAATATTTTTTTAGAGCTGGGGTACTGCGTTCCGAAATCCACGCCTAATGTTCCCGGGTTCCCGTTATTCACTTCCGGATCCAGCCCGCTATAATGCGTTAAAGTAAGCAGGTTAAACGCCTGTACATACACACGCAATCGTTTAAATGCCCTGCTCTTCGGAAATGTATATCCCAGCTGAAGCGTCTTAAGTCTTGCATAGCTGCCATCTTCCACAAAAAAGCTTGAAGGAAGCGCATCATTATTTCCGTTTATACCGTCCTGCGTATAGATGGGTAATTTGGCATTTGAATTTTGAGGACTCCAGGTATTCAGTGAACCGGCGCCCAGCGCGCCTGGCCATTGAGAAAATGCCCTCCAGTAATTAAATATTTTGTTCCCGTAAACACCCTGAATAAATATACCCAGGTCAAAGTAATGGTAGTAAAGATTTAAATTATATCCAAATGAGAATTTGGGGTTTGGATTGCCAATAAAGGTTTCATCTTCGGCTCCGACATTTCCATCCGGCTTTCCGCCATTCGGACCGGTAAGGTCCTTAAATTTAAAATGACCGACACCAGCTGCTGTAGAAGGGATTCCGGATTGGGTCGGACTGTTTTGCACATCCGCCTGGTTTTGATAAATCCCGTTAAAAACAAATCCATAAAAACTGGATACCGGATGGCCTACCATACTGCGCGTTAAATTATAATGGGTAGGTGCAAAAGTGGCCAGGTCGATAAAAGTTGCCGAATCGCCATCAATGAAATCCACATTACTCTTGTAACCGGAAATATTAAAATTCATATCATACGAGAACCTGTCAGGATTGCCACCCCGGAATCCCAGCTCGAGCTCTATACCCTTATTGGTAAAGCTCATGATGTTCTTATATGGTACAGCGCCTGCACCTTCTGTTCCGGGTTCAGGAGCCGGATAAAGAAGGCCCTCTGTTTTTCTGTCATACCAGTTAAAACTTACTGTGAGCCTGTTCTTTAAAAAAGCGGCATCTGCCCCGATATTGGTTGTGACATTGGTCTCCCAGTGTAGATAGGGATTTCCAAACTGGGATCCGTATGCACCCAGGATCTGGCTTGTATTTGTTCCTCCAAGATCGTATCCGCCATAAATGGGGTCGTTAGATGTAATTAGTCCAAATTGCTTGCCCTGCGGAATGGCATCGTTACCCGCCTTACCCCAGGAAGCCCTTAATTTCAGGTCATTGATCCAGGAGACAGGTTCCATGAATTTTTCCTGGGATATCCTCCAACCTGCACTTAGTGCCGGGAATGTACCGTATTGGTAATTCATACCGAATATGGATGAGCCATCATAACGTAGAGTACCCGAGAAAAGATATTTATCCAACAGCGAGTAGGTCACGTTTCCAAAAACTGAAGTACCTGTTTGCACTGCACCCAAACCAGACGGTGGAAAATTCGGATTCAATACGCCTGCACTTACGTATTGAAAATTTGACAGGTTTGAAATGAGATTGGTCATGACAATATTATCATACCTGGATTGCAAATCACGGGCTTCATAAGCTGCAAATGCGGAAATTTTATGGATATCATTTATCGTTATACTGTAAGCTATTTTATTCGTCCAACGCCAATCCGTGTAGGAAGAATTTCCTTCGTAATAATAGGTAAGGTGACTGGGAATAGGTTCCTGGGGAAAAGAATCGTTAAATGAATGGTATTGATTTGGTACGAACTGGGCGCCGATCTTGGATTGAAAAGTCAGATTTTTTATGGGTTCTATTTCAATATAAGCTGACCCGATCACCCCTTCTGTATAACTCTTGGCGCTCGCTGAATTGGTTCTACTGATGAGTGGATTGCTGCCACCTAGAATATTTTGCGCGCCACCCGTACCTGCAATGTTTCCTTCTATATCATGCGTTGGCAGTAGGGGAGAAAGAGCATATATGTTGGTTATATCATTATTAAAATTGTTCTGGTTGTTTGCGAGGTTACTGGTATTGATCGTATTGTTCGTCGTGTAGGAAAATTCCACATTTTCTCCGATCCTCAGCCAGGGTTCTATTTTGAAATCCGTGTTTACGCGCAGAGATATTCGTTTGAAATAGGAATTCAGCAAAATTCCATTGTCATCCAGATATCCCATGGTGATCGCATAGTTACTTTTGTCTGTTGCGCCGCTGATAGCCACCTGGTGATTTTGGGTGAAAGCGGGTTTCAACAAAGTTTTCCACCAGTTTGTGCCTGTTTTGTTGGCCTTCAATATACGATAGTTGTCAAAATTGTATAATGAAGGATTCGCAGCCGGATCGTTAGCGGCGACACCAGTATTAGGGGTCGGGCCTTCAATGATATAATCCGGAAGCACTGGCGTTGATCCCGTTCCGTAAAAGCTTCCATAAGGAAAACTTTGGCCGGAATTGACATAGGATTTAAACAAGGCACTGGCCTGGTCCTGCGGCGTTATCATAGTAGGATATTTCGAAGGAATCTGGTCACCAAAGTATGTTGAATATTCCAGCTGTGGTTCTCCGCGTTTTCCGGATTTGGTCGTGATCACAATAACTCCATTGGATCCTTCGGAACCATATAAGGCTGTGAGAGATGGATCTTTCAATATGGTTATACTTTCAATATCATTTGGATTAAGCAGATTGCCAATATTCTGGCTTCCGTTGGAAGAATTTCCCACTCCAATCCTTACCTGAACGCCATCTATAACATATAATGGGTCATTGTTTCCCAATGAGCCTACACCCCGGATACGGATAATACCGGAATTTCCCGGTCCTGCCTGATCATCCACACTCACTCCTGCTACACGACCCTGCAATGCAGTTGTAACATCTGTCACTGGTGTTTGAGAAATGAGGTCTGCTGAAACAGTTGAAGCAGCTCCGGTCACATCCCTTTTGGATTGACGAGAATAACCTGTAACGATCACCTGATCCAGCGCACTGTTATTTGGTTTTAACTGGAAGTTCATTTCCAAAACCTGGTTGTCAGTCAAGGTTACATCCTGGATTATAGTTTCGAAACCGATTCCGGATACCCGCATTGTGTATTTACCAGGTTTTACGCCAGCAATAGTATAATCACCCAGATTATCAGCTGCAGAGCCCTTGTTTTGGCCGACCAGCAGCACGGAAGCACCTATTGCAGGCTGCCCCTGATCCTTTGTGATCTTACCTTTTATACTGCC
>JANWIY010000166.1 GCA_025449645.1 Chitinophagaceae bacterium
CGGGATGATCAGGGTTTCTTTTTATTATTCAACAGCATGTAGCGGGATGTTTCATAGATGCCCCTGGTGAGGGAAGTCAGTTTCGCAAGGCTATCGCCCGATTTGACGGGATCAACATCCTCATTGGAGACAACAGAATAAAGCGTTCCCTTATGGGTCGTTATTTGTTCCCGGTAGAAATAATCACCCATCACCAGTCCGAAATATCCTTCATCAGGATCATAAATAAATGAGAATGCTTTGTCGGGAGTATGCGCAGAATCAAGCAGGTCCCGGCCCAGGCCGGTATTGTGATAAGTGATCTTAGCCAATCCGGCTGCGGTGGGCAGCAAATCCACCTGGGAAGCAAATTCATGAATTCTTTTCGGCTTCAGCAAGTCCGGCGCATAGAACAGCAAGGGCACATGCATGTTATCGAGACGTTCCTCTGTCCAGGCCCTGGGGAACATTTTTCCTGCATTACCCGCAATACCATGGTCACCTACAAAAATGAAAATGGTATTAGGAAAATATTTCTCTGCGGTGGCTGCATCAATGAACTTCTCATAACAGAAATCCGTATACCGGAATGCGTTCATTTCTTCATTACTTTCAAAACCGAATTGCTTCAGGGAATCTTCCCCAATGTGCATTTTGTGGAAGACTGGTTCATCCTCTTTCGGAATGGTGTAGGGCCGGTGATTATCGGCGGTTTGAATGATGGCAATAAAAGGCTTTGTCTGTTTGTTCAGCACCTGGTTTGCTTCGAGAAATAAATTCTTGTCGCTGATTCCCCATACATCAATCTTAGGTGCTTTATAATCCTGCTGTTCGTACAGATGAAGACCATTCACATTATCCTTAAGCAACCCGCGGATATCTGCCCAACTTGCACTGCCTCCAATAAAATAAAATTTTTCATACCCCTCAAAATCATTCATGATACTATGCTGGTCAACGGCATCGGGATTCCTGCTGGTGGTGCTGTTGGCCTGCCCAACATCAGGTATGCCGGTAAGTACCGCCCATACACCCCGCGCAGTTCCATAGGAAGGTGTAAAACACTGGTCAAAGAAAATTCCTTTTTCACTCAGTCCGTTAAAAAAAGGCGTTGTATTCAACGGATTCCCCCACATGGAACTCTTGTATGCACTGAAAGATTCGCAAATGACCACTACAATATTGGGTTTGTTGGTTGCAGGCGCCTGGCGTACGAACCGGTCGTAATTGAGAGAACCGGAATCTCCTGGAAACTGGAAATAAGGTTTCAGCAAGGGGTAAGCCTTTTTAACTTTACTGATATTATACAATGATTGCCGGAATTTCAGGCTGCTGAAAAAAGACTGGAAGGGATTTAAAGCCAGGTTCGCGCGATAATCATTCCCCAGAGAAAAAGCATCGCTCCACCGTAAAGGAAACTGTCCCAGGTGCCCGAAAATACCCGCACCCAGCAAAAGAAAACTGCAGAGCATCCAGATCCATCTCTTTTTTGGAACCCCGGTGCCGGCCCGGCGGGAAATACGGTTGAATGCCCGCCGCAATAACCAAAAAATAAATATACTGCCCACAGCCCAACCCAGCAGTATCCGCAATACCGGATAAGTTTGCCAGAGCATGTTCAGGGAAATGCCCGTGTCCTGGAGATAGTTCAATGCACTCGCACTAAGCCGAACAGAAAGATAACTGTAGTGTGCAAAATCCACGATGTAAAAAAGCGTAAATACGGCTGTGGCAATGCCAAGTAAAATAAATTCAGCCCTCTTGGCGGCAGGAGAGCGAAATGGGTCCATTGCCTGTAGAAATCCAATCGCCAGCATCGCTTCAAGCAAAATACAGAGCATTTTCAGGTCAAAGCGGAATCCGAGCAAAAATGTTGCTGCTAACAATTCAATCGGATTGCCGGAATGACTGAAAGAAAAATAAAAAATTAAGCGGAGCAAACTCATCAGGATCAAAAAAATAATGCCTGTCCAAAAAATCCATCGGACCAATTTAGGTATCTTTAACCCCGTGAACATAAACTTGATTATAGGGTTTAAAATTAGAGCAATTATTCTGGAATCATGATTTTACTCCTTTCCGGAAATCATTCTGCTATTTTCCAGCAACTCATCAGGCTTGACCATTGGCTTTTTAGTAAAATAAATCAGGATTGGATTAACCCGGTTTTTGATATGGTTTTTTCATTTATCCGGCAGGCTGAATTCTGGATCCCTTTTTATTTATTTTTATTGGTGTTGGCCCTGGTGAATTTTGGAAGAAAGGGAATATGGTGGTCAGCTACATTGATTATGACGGCCATAATCAGCGATCTTTGCAGCAGCACGGTGATTAAGAACAGCATTTTCAGGCTGCGGCCCTGCAGAAACCCGGATTTGGCGGATCAGGTGAGGGTGCTTGTTAATTATTGTCCGCAAAGCTCAAGTTTTACTTCCTCTCATGCCTCCAATCACTTCGCTATTGCTTTCTTTATTTTTATAACTTTAAATCAAACCGGTTCCTGGCGATGGCTGTTATTATTGTGGGCATTCATCATTTGCTATGCCCAGGTATATGTAGGTGTTCATTTTCCTTTGGACATTCTCGGAGGCGCATTGGTTGGCAGTGTGGTCGGGTACCTGATGAGCCTTTTTTTCAAAAAACAATTTGGAACACTAAGCTTAAAGTAAGGTTAAAGCATGATTGAAATCGTTATCCTTTTCTGCCTGATTTTTTTGAACGGATTATTTGTGATGGCGGAAATCGCCCTGGTCTCGGCACGCAAATCCAAGCTGGAAGATATGGCCTCCAAAGGAGACGGGAAGGCAAAAGCAGCATTGAGGCTGACAGAAAATCCGGAGCTTTTTTTATCCACAGCACAAATCGGGATTACCCTGGTATCTATTCTTACGGGTTATTATTCAGGAGAAAAATTCAGTGTATACCTGAAACCCTATGTTGAAAAGATTCCGCACCTCCACCACTATGCCGCAAGTATTTCTACCGGCCTGATCGTGATCATCGTTACTTTTCTGTCCATCCTTTTTGGCGAATTGATACCCAAAAGGATCGGACTCCTGGCAGCGGAGCGCATAGCGCGTACCGTTGCGCGCCCGATGAAATTGGTTTCGCGTATCGGGTTCCCGATAATTGCACTGCTGAACTGGCTGAGCACTCTTTTTTTTGTGGTTTTTTCCATTAAGCCTTCAACGGACAGCAACGTAACGGAAGATGAAATCAAGGCCATCATTCACGAAGGAACCGAGCAGGGAACCATACAGGAGGCGGAGCAGGAAATTATTGAACGGGTATTTCATCTCGGCGACCGGAATATCACTTCGCTAATGACCCACCGCAGTGATATTGTCTGGTTCGATCTGAAGCGGGACGAGCAGAAGATTAAAGAAAAGATCCTGAAAGAGCCACATTCCCTATACCCCGTTTGCGACGGCCAGATCGATAACATAAAGGGAATGATTTCCATTAAAGACCTGTACGTAGCTGATGATTCAGCAATGTTTAAAGACCTGATAAAACCCGCTCTTTTCATTCCTGAAAACAATACAGCTTACCAGGTGCTTGAAAAATTCAAGCAATCAAAAACCCATAGCTGTTGTATTGTAGATGAATACGGCAGCCTGCTGGGCATGATTACCCTCAACGATATTCTCGAAGCCATCGTGGGAGATATTCCTCAGCCTGATATGGCGGATTACGAAATTGTAAGAAGGGAAGACGGATCCTTTCTCGTGGACGCCCAGATCCCGTTCTATGATTTTCTGGTTCATTTCGATAAAACAGAATGGATGAATGAGGGTGAACACGAATTTGATACGCTTGCCGGGTTTATTCTCCACCAGCTGGAACACATCCCGCACACAGGTGAGCGGATGGAATGGAAGGATTTCAAGTTTGAGATCGTGGATATGGACGCGCAGCGGATAGATAAGGTGCTCGTAACAACCAAACCATCAAAAAAAAACCAGGATTAATCTGTTTCCCCGTCACGGACCCTGATCTTTTTTTTGCCGGCATTTTTCTTCTCGAAATCCTGCACTTCTTTAGGCTTGACCAGTTTCCCCCTGGCTATTTTAGACGAATCCTGCAATGCAGGAGCATTGGGTGTTTCCAGCTTCCCCATGGTATAGGTTTGCGTCCGGTTGATCATGCCGGTGGAAGGGTCGTAGAATTTCCACACACCATGGCGGATCGCCACACCCTCATTTTTTACGATCACTGTGCGGTATTCATTCAAATGTTCAACGTCTTCAACAACCAGGGTATCATATACTTTTTCGGGATTCATGGCCCGCCATCCTTCTTCACGGACAAGTGCACCCGCAGCATTAAAATACTGACAGGTTCCGTCTTTATTTCCCCAACGGTAAAACTCAAGTCCACGCAGATCACCCTCGAGGTCATAAATCCGCCATGGGCCCTCCTTCTTGTCATTTTTGTACTCTCCCTCTTCCTCATAGCCTGGTTCTCCCCGGATCTCATCCACGTGGTGGACCCATTTTCCCTGCTTTAATCCTTTTGAATCTACCTTGTTGAGGGTATCTCCTTTCACACCGATTATGTATGACCCGGGCTGCGAAAAGCCGTGAATCGAAAGGAGCAACAGAAAGCCGAGTATAAGTCGCATAATTTAAAGATATGATGCTTCATGAAAACGATCCGGGATAACCAATTGTTGCGGGGTCGCGATAGAACAAGCTGATTATATTTGCAAACTTAACAGCATTCCATGTTCAAATGCAATTGTTTCTTGATATTGATTTTCAGTTCATTAACTGCATCCTCCCAACAAATGACCATTTCCAGGATGAAAGCCGAATTAGAGAAATCCCCGAATTCCCCGCTTTACGTTAAGGATATTTTAAAAAAGAAATTCAGGCTGGATACCGTGATGGTTACGCGGACTGCTCACTTTAACAGCCTGGCCGACAGCCTGGCTTATAAAGGTGTCATTAAAAAAGTATACGGCCCATACCATATTCAGGGCATCCGTTTCCTGGTGCAGGTATTGGCTAAACTCCCGAATACTTTTTACAGGATATCCCAGATTTATATAGATACCTCCGTTTTCCGGTACCGGATTGCAGATTCAATCGGAAAATCCATTCTGGCCAGAGTAAGCAATAAGGAGGATGATTTCGGTCACCTGGCACAGACCTATTCCATGGGTGGGGAAGCCTCAACACAGGGCGATCTCGGCTGGGTTGCAAAAGGCGTACTGGTGCCCACAATTGAAAGGGAGGTGGAGAGAAGGAAAAAGGGTGATGTTTTTATTGTCTGGACCTCCAACGGAATGCACATCATCAAAAAAACGGAGGATCCCAGGCAGGATAATAATGGTGTAGCGTTGTTGATGCGGATCTTTTTATAGAAAATACAATAGGCCCAGCTCATATCCCTTCAATCCAAGTCCAGAAATACTGCCAATACATTTTGCAGAAATATAAGAATGCTTTCTGAATTCCTCCCGACCAGACACATTGCTGATGTGCACTTCAACTACAGGTGTTTTGATAGCCGCAATGGCATCCCCAAGTGCTATGGACGTGTGGGTATACGCTGCAGCATTCAGCAAAATACCGTCATAGCTAAATCCCGTCCTTTGAAGTTCATTTACGAGTTCCCCCTCCACATTACTCTGGAAATAATCAATCTCCACATCAGTATATTTTTCTTTCAGCGCCTTTAGAAAATCCTCAAAAGTCTGCCTTCCGTAAATGCCCGGCTCCCGCGTTCCCAGGAGGTTGAGATTTGGTCCGTTAATGATGGAGATCTTCATGAAGTAAATATAAGTAATTCTGAAAGTCAACAACACCTATGGATGAATGCGATGTTCGAGTCGTTCCCCGATTTGTAACACCCATGGCTTTGGCAGATCGGGAATCGGCTCAGGAAGAATGTATTTGGAAGAAGAACTTATCATATACACTGCTTTGTCGTTCGGAATATTTACTTCACGGAAAGGAATTTGATGTTCTGTTAAACGGATCCGGTTAGAAGTATAATAGGTAAACTGTACCGGAATGATTTGTCCGCTGGCTTTGAGTTGGGCAAGTTCATATTTTATTTCAGCAGTTTTATAATAAACAAAAGGAAAACTTGCAAAACCGAAAGACAAATTTATCCCTGCAATTAAATACAAGAGATTTCTCAGTTTTCTTTCCGCCTGCGGTTGAAAATACTCTGAAGCCACAAGGGCAATCACGGGTACGAACCAGAGCTGCGGCACATACCTCGCCCACCAGGCCTGTGAAAGGATGAATACGGAACATGTAAGGGTTCCCAGCAAAAACAATATCGGAAATAATACTTTGCGGTCCGGTCGCCGCCACACAGACACTACAAAAAAGATCAGGGCAGCGATACTGATCCCGCTGAAAAAGGGCCCAAATCCGGCCATGATCGCGACAGATGGTTTGAACGCATTGTACAGGTCGGTCTTATTGAATGTGAATGGAATCTTTGGAGGGATTTCAGGATCTTTTTCCCGGTAAATATGGAAATCATTCGTATGCGAAAAAAATGAAACGAAAAACATGGAGAACCGGTTCATATGTTCAAAGCTTGCCGGGGCTATTTTAGCTGCTTCAGATTCAAGCATGGGCAAACCCGGATACAGCGGATCGTGATATTTTACGGTATTGATTACATAAGGAAAATAGCCAAGCACACAGGTTCCGATACCCGTGGCCAGTGTGCAAGCGATAAGAACTTTCCGGAATGATTTTATCTGTCTGCTCCATAACAGCGCCAGCAACAAGCCCGCGCAGAAAACCGCGGCAAAAACAATCGCTGAAAATTTTATATTCAGCACAACCATTAAAACCGAAGCCATCAGGATCAGGTATAACCTGTCTGCATCCAGGTATAACAGGCAGGCCGCCAAAGCAAAACACAAAAGATAAGAAGCCAGTTGTCCGTCAACATAGGTATTGAGCAATTGGTAAACAGTCACGGGATTACATGAAAGTAAAAAACTGAATAATAAATTCTTCAGGTAAGAAAAGTGGTTGATACGGAGCAGAAAGAACATGCAAAGACAAAACGAGGCAGCAAGCATGATGAAATTTGTCGATTTTGTTGTTTCAATCCTGTTGGTGAGCGCGTAAACGGCAGCTTCGGGGGCTTCGACTCCCTTCCCGTAATGATTTAACCAGAGTGCCTGGTTGACGCCGGAGGGAAGCTCTCTAACGAAAGGATTCCACCCGTTTTTAAGGTGAAATGCCGAATCCAGGTGATACATCTGGCCATCGAAAGAGATATCATAAAATTGTCCGGCAATCAGAACAGAAAGGCTGATAATAATTAAAATGATCCAGGTGCTCGATATAAATACGGGACCATATCCCGATTTCAACATATGCCGGGAAGCAGCGTAATTAAACAGCAGCGCGCAAAGAATTGCCAGTGGGAAATGCCAGAAAGCCAGGTTAAACCCTAAAATAAAGGTAAAGGACATCAATATGAACGTAAATATTACGCTATTGGCCAATCCGAACCCTATCAGGAACCAGCGGCAGGTTCTCGAATCCATAAGTTTCATAAAAGAATCAGGTTTTGATGTAAACCGGCCCAAAATAAAGTAATTCCAACTTATTTTTTTTATTGAATCCCGTACCTTATCTTTGTCCATCTAATTTGTAGACTGACCATTATGTATCGCTTTGCATTATCCGGACATGCCTGTTGCTGTTGCAGCAGGGGTTGTTGTTGATACTCAACATAACCCAGCCTCTTCTTTTCCCTTTACAAACAGGTACTTGATTCATGGATACAGCAGCAGAAATAATAACATCTAACTTAACCGACAAAATCAGTAGACTTTCCATTACGGAGACCCTTCGTCTTCTTACTGAAATCTATCCGGCCCAGGTCAGTTTCTCTACCAGTTTTAGCCTTGAGGACCAGGTCATTCTTGATCATATTGCGGCAGAAAACCTGCCCGTTTCTGTATTTACGCTGGATACGGGAAGGCTGTTCAGCGAAACCTATTCTGTGTGGTCAGCAAGCCTGGAAAAATATCGGATTCCCATCCGCGCTTACACGCCTGATTTCCGATTACTTGAGCCCTTTGTTCAGGAAAAGGGTCCGAACGCTTTTTATGAGTCAGTGGAAAATCGCAAACAATGTTGTTTCATCCGGAAAGTGGAGCCTTTGAAGCGGGCCCTGTCTGGTCAAAAAATATGGATCACCGGGCTCAGGGCAGGGCATTCAGGCAACAGGAGCCTGCTCAGCCTGCTGGAATGGGATGAAGGAAATAATGTGACAAAATACAATCCACTGCTTCACTGGACCCAGGATGCGCTGAAGGATTATATCCGGGATCACCAGGTTCCTTATAATATTTTACATGATAGGGGGTTTGTCAGCATAGGCTGCGCACCCTGTACTCGGGCCATTCGCCCGGATGAGGATTTTCGTGCCGGCAGGTGGTGGTGGGAAGAGGCGGGGAAGAAAGAGTGCGGGTTGCACAGTACTTCATTTGATAATTTGAAAATGTGAAAATGGGTCCGGAATGGTTTTAATTTACACATTTACACATTTACACATTCAAAAATGATTGATTATCTAGACGAGCTGGAGTCCGAGTCCATTCACATTTTACGTGAAGTGGCCGGGCAATTTGAAAAGCCTGCACTGCTGTTCAGCGGAGGGAAGGATTCTATAACCATGGTTCACCTTGCACTTAAGGCTTTTCGCCCTGGTAAATTCCCGTTCCCCCTGGTGCATATTGATACAGGCCATAATTTTTCCGAGGCACTGGATTACCGCGACCTGCTCGTCCATGCAATTGGAGAGAAGCTGATTGTAAGAAAAGTGGAAGACACGATCAAATCCAAATCTCTGGCCGAACCCAAAGGGAAATTTGCCAGCCGCAATGCGCTGCAGACCTATACCCTGCTTGATACGATTGAAGAGTTCGGCTTCGATGCCTGCATCGGCGGAGCCAGGCGCGACGAGGAAAAAGCGCGGGCCAAAGAAAGGATTTTTTCTGTGCGGGATGAATTCGGACAATGGGATCCCAAAAGGCAAAGACCTGAACTCTGGAATATTTATAATGGCAAGATACAGAAAGGCGAAAACGTGCGGGTATTTCCGATCAGTAACTGGACCGAACTCGATATCTGGAACTATATCCGCCGCGAAAATATCAAACTGCCCTCCATTTATTTTTCCCACCTGCGCGAGGTGATAGAACACGAAGGGCAACTCGTAGCCGTTTCTTCCTTTATCAAGCTGGAGGAGAGCGATAAAGTAATGAATAAGAATGTACGCTATCGGACCGTCGGGGACATGACCTGCACTGCAGCCGTTGAATCAGGCGCATCAACCGTAAATGATATCATAAACGAAATCATCTCCACCCGCACCAGCGAACGTGGTGAAACAAGAATTGACGATAAACTTTCTGAAGCAGCAATGGAAGACAGAAAAAAGAACGGATATTTTTAAACCCGGTTTTAACCCATGGATCTCTTACGATTTATAACAGCAGGCAGTGTGGATGATGGCAAGAGTACACTCATTGGACGTTTGCTTTACGATAGCAAAAGCATTCTCACCGATCAGATGGAGGCTTTGGAAAAGCAAAGCAAGAATAAAGAGGAAGGTGCAATTGACCTGGCCCTGTTAACGGACGGGCTCCGGGCAGAAAGGGAACAGGGTATCACGATTGACGTGGCCTATAAATATTTTTCAACACCCAGGCGAAAGTTCATCATTGCCGATGCTCCCGGACATACCCAATATACCCGCAACATGGTCACCGGTGCCTCCAACGCGCAACTGATGATCATTCTGGTTGATGCCCGCAATGGCATCGTGGAGCAAACACGCAGGCATTCCATCATTGCATCTTTATTGAACATGCCGCATGTGGTTGTGGCCGTCAACAAGATGGACCTTGTGGAATTCTCCCAGGATGTCTACAACAATATTGTGATTGAATATGCGTCCTTTGCCCGGTCACTCGGCATGAAGAACATTCAATATTTGCCTATCAGTGCACTGAATGGAGATAATATCGTCGACCCTTCATTGAACACAGCCTGGTACGACGGGCCTTCCCTGCTTCAGATTCTTGAAACAACCTCCATTAGTTCCGATGTCAATCTGACACACGCTCGCATGTTTGTTCAATATGTGATCCGGCCGCAGATCGACGAACTGCACGACTACCGCGGGTATACTGGCAAAATTATCAGTGGCACTTACCGGATAGGAGACGAAATCATTATTCTTCCTGCAGGAATCAGCAGCCGGCTGACACGCATTGAAAGAAACCAGCAGGATGTGGAAGAGGCAGTTGCAGGACAAAGCGTGATCCTCCACCTGGAAGATGATATTGACATCAGCCGTGGTGACGTCCTGGTAAGGAAAGATCATCCGCCCCTGCTGGGCCAGGAACTGGAAGTGCTTCTCTGCTGGATGGATAGTAAGCCCCTGCGTGCAGGAAACAGGTACCTGCTTCAACACAACAGCAGGCGAGTTAAATCCGTGGTGAAGGAAATTGAATACAGGTTGGATGTAAACTCATTGGAAAAACAGGCAGATGTCGAAAAGGCTGAGCTCAATGATATTGTTCGTGCAAAAATAAAAACGGCTTCTCCCCTTGTTTATGACCTGTATAAAGACCTGCGCGCAAATGGAGGGCTTATACTGATCGATGAAACGAGTAATGTGACGGTGGGAGCCTGCATGATTCAGGAATAAATTCTAAAATTTTTAATCCAACAGGATGAGTCAAAACAGAAATATGCATACACTGATCATTGCTGGAGCCGGCCCGGGAGATCCGGAACTGATCACTCTAAAAACCTTGCGTTGTTTGCGTGATGCCGAAGTGATCATTACGGATCGCCTTGTCAGCGAAGAGATCCTGGAGAAATATGCAAACAAGGCTGCCCTGATTTTGCATGCGGGCAAGCAACGCTTTAAAGAAGGTTCTACTCCGCAGCATACCATTAATGAATTACTGGTTGAATATGCCCTGCAGGGAAAGAAGGTACTCCGTCTTAAAGGAGGCGACGTTTCCATATTTTCCAATCTGCTGGATGAGCTGCAGGCGTTGAATAAGTTCAATATTCCGTACGAAATTATTCCTGGCATCACCGCAGCCTGTGGTGCAGCGGCCTACACCGGCATACCGCTTACAGCCCGGAGCCACGCAAATGCAGTCAGGTTGCTCACCCTGCACAAACCCGGACTTATTCAACCTGATTACTGGAAAGACCTGGCTACAACAGAGGATACTCTGGTATTTTATATGTCAGGTGACAATACAGATGAGCTTGCTGAAAATCTCATCCGCTTCGGAGTGGAATCTGACCGCCATATTGCTGTGATTGAGCAGGCCACAACACCGCTTCAGGCCGTTTCCTGTTATCCACTGAAAGAATTTCTGGACCGGATTCAGAAACGCAGTTTTATTTCACCAACGATAATTATCGTCGGGAAAGTAGCAGCACTCTATGAAGAATTCCGGTGGAAGTCGAATAGCGCATCAAATGAACCCTATTTCAAACCCATAAAAAAAGCAAGGCAGCAGGAGGAAAGAGCATGATACCGGCAGATAAAAATAAACTGATACAGGAATTGATCGCTTCCTTGAACAAAGAGGAACTGATCTGGATGAAAGGTTTTCTGGAAGGCGTTTTATCCAGACCGGGAGATGACGCGACGAGTGCTGCTAAACCTACTGCCTCAGGTAAAAAGATTACCATTGCCTATGGAACTGAATCCGGCAATTCCAAAACAGTCGCCAGCGTGTTTGCTGCCAGGGCAAAACAGGAGGGTATTCAGGCTAAGGTCGTAAGCCTTGATCAATACCGGCTGACTGATCTGCCCAAGGAAGAATACTTTCTAACGGTCATCAGTACCCAGGGAGAGGGCGAACCCCCATCCTCTGCAAAAAAGTTTTATGACCATATCCACCAGAATGGATTCAAACTGCCCAAACTGAAATATGGCGTACTGGCGCTCGGCGATACCTCCTACCCTATGTTCTGCAAAGCCGGGGAAGACGTAGACAATCAACTCGGCCATCTTGGCGCGGAACGCATCATAGAGATCCAGCGTTGTGATGTTGATTTTGAAAATGATGCCCAGCATTGGTTCAATGGTGTTCTGCAAAAGATCAATGGATCACATTCCGTCAGCTCGCTAGTACTGAAACCCCTGAAAAGATCCTCCGGCAAAAAGATTTACCAGGGAAAAATTCTCACCAATATCAATTTGAATGACCGGGGTTCCGCCAAACAGACCCATCATATAGAAATTGCTGCCGACGAAATTGAATATAAATCCGGGGATTCCATAGGGATCATTCCGCATAATCCGCATCATCTCGTACAGGCCATCATTAAACGCACGGGGATTGATCCCGATACAGCATTCGTTCACCGCGATGAAACCTGTTCGGTTTATGAACTCCTGCATAAAAAACTGAATATTGTCTACCTGCCGGAACGGGTGGTTTCGAAATACGCCGAACATATTCAAAAAGACATCAAACCGGTCAAAACAGGACTATTGGAATTACTCACTTTGTATCCTTTAAAAGACCCATCACAATTTGAATCCTTTATCCGGCAACTCGAGCCCACGACGCCCAGGTTGTATTCCATTGCATCTTCCCTGGAAAAATTCGATGGTGAAGTTCATCTGACGGTCGGGCGCGATACCTTTTCCATTGCTCAAGAACAGAAATTCGGGTTGTGTTCAGATCAGCTCTGTGCGCTAAAGCCCGGTGATATAATTGATTTCTATGTTCACCACAATGATCAGTTCAGGCTGCCGGAAGAAAATAAAGACGTGATCATGATCGGACCCGGAACAGGAATTGCGCCTTTTCGTGCATTCCTGGCTGAACGCGATGCGGTCAGCGCAAGGGGCCGCAACTGGCTGTTCTTCGGAGATCAGCATTTTACAACAGACTTCCTCTACCAGACAGAAATCCAGGAATGGATTGAGAATGGCATATTGCATAAGGTGGACCTGGCTTTCTCGCGCGACCAGCGAGAAAAAATTTACGTGCAGGATAAGATAAGAAAGCACGGAGATGAATTTTACAGCTGGCTCCAGTCCGGCGCCACCGTTTATATCTGCGGCGCAAAAAGAATGGGTGAAGATGTTGAAAAAACGATTCTTGACGTCATTCGCACCTCAGGAAAAAATGAAGACGCGGAAGCTTATTTCAATCAACTGAAGGAATCGGGAAGGTATTTGAAGGATGTTTATTGAATGAAAAAGTAAAAAGTAAAAAATGATCCCTTAAATGGAATTATTTTTTATCAGTATTTATTCTGAACTTGCGCCACCATTTACTTTTTACTTTTTACTTTTTACTTTTTACTTTTTACTTTTTACTTTTTACTTTTTACTTTTTACTTTTTACTTCCCTCCAAATGAACGAAACCAATTTATCGTCCACCGAAAAAATAAAACAGGCAAGCAATAACCTGCGCGGTACGATTAAGGAGGGGTTGGCCAATGAAGTAACGGGAGCCATCAGCGAAGACGATACTTCCCTGCTGAAGTTCCATGGAATGTATCAGCAGGACGACAGGGACCGGAGGGACGAACGCGCTGAAAAAAAAGTGGAACGTTTGTATGCATTTATGATCCGGCTGCGCTTGCCGGGAGGATTCATGACTCCGGAGCAATGGATAGCAACACATCATATTGCCGGCAGTTACTCAACCGGCACCATTAAGA
>JANWIY010000167.1 GCA_025449645.1 Chitinophagaceae bacterium
GATTGTTCAGCATTTTCCCTAGCCTCGTTCGGATTCCGCGCAGGATATTTTTGCCAAAGGACTTATTTTGCATCTATATTATTTCAGGAAGCGTACAATTTACAGAGAACACCTGAATTCCATCAAATCTGGTTTTGAATATGTTTTCTATAATTATTTGTTCGGTAAACAAATCCTACCTGGAGGCATTGAAAACAAATATCCGCTCAACTATCGGTCAGCCTTATGAATTATTGAGCTGGGACAATCTGGCATCACCGAAACCTATTTCGGAAGTTTATAATATTCTTGGTGACAAGGCCAGGTTCCCTTACCTGTGCTTTATTCATGAGGATATTGTTTTTCAAACGCCTGGCTGGTCGTCGAACCTGCTGACAGCTTTTGAACAGGATCCTGCACTTGGTATGATCGGGGTGGCCGGATCGAAATACAAAAGTAAAACGCCTTCCGGATGGTCAACCGGTGTCCCTTCTTTCGATTGCATGAATATTTTTCACCAGGATAAAAACCGGCACACATCTCATCTTTATTCCAATCCCAACGGCGGCTTGCTTGAACCGGTGGTGAATGTGGATGGTGTTTTCATCTGCATTCGAAGGGAGGTATGGCAGGTGGCTCGTTTCAATGAAACTTTACTGAAAGGATTTCATTTGTACGATATTGATTTTTCATTTCAGGTGACATCACAATATAAAGCGGCCGTGATCTTTTCCATCGATATTATTCATCTCACTGAGGGGGGTAATTTTGGTAATGAATGGGTGGAAGACACCCTGCGCTGGCATGAACAAAATGCGGAAAACCTTCCACGGCTCACCCCGGAAATTCTTTTTGATCCGCGCAGGGAAATGAAGATCCGTAAAAACTGGCTTCACCGGCTGAGCACTGAAATGATCACCGGGAAAAATAAAATGGGTTGGGTGAAAGCGGGCGGTTCTCTTTCGGATCTATCGGCATGGCCTTACATCGCACTTTTTTTGCTTGGCAATCCCTTCAGAAAAAGGGATTGAAAAGGAATCTTTCTGTGTTCTGATCATTCTTTATGCAAAGCCTTTAGGTCTTTGGCAGTTTGGATTGGAAAAGCTAAACTGACCCAAAGGCTGGCTGGAGATTTGGTTTTCTGCCCATAACAGAAGCTTTTAAGCAGTAATTTACTGCCATTTTTACACCTCGGGCTCCATGGCATAATGATTGACATTCAGTTATGAATCTATATCACTAACCTTAAAGTAAATCAATTATATGGGAAAAATAATCGGAATTGACCTCGGTACCACCAATAGCTGTGTTGCCGTAATGGAAGGGAATGAGCCGGTGGTCATTGCCAATGACGAAGGACGCAGAACCACGCCCTCCGTAGTGGCTTTCCTTAAAAACGGCGAACGCAAGGTGGGGGATCCCGCCAAGCGCCAGGCCATAACCAATCCGGTAAATACCATCATGTCGGTCAAGCGTTTCATGGGACGCAGATATGATGAAGTTACCAATGAAATAAGCCACTGGGCTTATAAAGTGGTCAAAGGTGACAATAATACTTGCCGTATTGACATTGACGGCCGTCAATATACACCTCAGGAAATCAGCGCAATGATCCTTCAGAAAATGAAGAAAACTGCGGAAGATTACCTGGGTCAGGAGGTTTCGGAAGCTGTAATTACCGTGCCTGCCTATTTTAACGATGCGCAGCGCCAGGCAACCAAAGAGGCCGGTGAAATCGCTGGTCTGAATGTCCGGCGCATTGTGAATGAACCAACTGCAGCAGCCCTGGCCTACGGCCTGGATAAAGCAGGAAAGGATGAAAAGATTGCCGTATTTGACCTTGGCGGTGGAACATTTGACATATCCATCCTCGAACTCGGGGACGGTGTTTTCGAAGTAAAATCCACCAATGGAGATACCCATTTGGGCGGTGATGATTTCGACAAGATCGTCATGGACTGGCTTGCTGAAGAATTCAAGAAAGAAGAAAATATGGATCTCAGAAAGGATCCCATGGCTCTTCAAAGGCTTAAAGAAGCTTCTGAAAAAGCAAAGATCGAATTGTCTTCTTCCACTGAAACGGAAATCAACCTGCCCTATGTTACCGCGGTGGATGGCGTCCCCAAACACCTTGTAAAAAAACTCACAAGGGCCAAATTTGAACAGTTGTCCGACAGCCTCTTTGAAAGATGTCTCAAGCCATGTGAGCAGGCATTGAAAGACGCAGGCCTCCAGGCCTCCAAGATAGATGAAGTGATCCTGGTCGGTGGCAGCACCCGTATTCCCAAAGTGCAGGAAATTGTCGAAAAATTCTTTGGCAAAAAACCCAATAAGGGGGTAAACCCGGATGAAGTGGTTGCTGTAGGCGCCGCTATCCAGGGAGCCGTACTGACTGGTGAGGTAAAGGATGTTCTCTTGCTGGATGTTACCCCACTGAGCCTGGGCATCGAAACCATGGGTGGTGTGATGACCCGTTTGATCGAAAGCAATACCACGATCCCAACCAAAAAATCAGAAACCTTTTCCACCGCCAGCGATAACCAGCCCGGAGTTCAGATCCATGTATTACAAGGTGAAAGGCCCATGGCTAATCAGAACAAAAGCCTGGGTATGTTTAACCTGGACGGTATCCCGCCAGCACCGAGAGGCGTTCCCCAGATCGAAGTCATCTTTGATATCGACGCAAACGGAATCCTTCATGTAACTGCAAAGGATAAGGGAACCAGCAAAGAACAAAAGATCCGCATTGAAGCAGGAAGCGGCCTGAGCAAGGAGGAAGTGGAAAAGATGAAAGCGGAAGCCAAGGCAAATGAAACAACGGATAAGGCTGCAAGAGAAAGAGTAGACAAGCTGAATTTGGCCGACAGTCAGATTTTCCAGACGGAAAAACAACTGAAGGAATATGGCAATAAAATACCGGCTGATAAGAAAGCTCCGATCGAATCCGCGCTTGCTAAACTGAAGGACGCGCACAAGAGCCAGGACATCGCACAAATCGACGCAGTTATCGCGGAAATGAACAACGCATGGACTGCCGCTTCAGAAGAAATGTATAAGGCAACACAGGGAGCCGGCAATCCATCAGGAGCAAATGGCGGCTCTAACACAGAAGGGCAACCGAACAGCGACAAAACCGCGGAGAACGTTACGGATGCTGAGTTTGAGGAAGTAAAATAATTAAATTAAAAAGTAAAAATTATAAAGTAAAAAAGTGTCCCTTTTTTACTTTATAATTTTTACTTTTTAATTTATCACCCGATTGTGAATAAAATGCAAAATGACACTTATTCCCCAATTACTTCATAATATGCTTGCATGATTGAAAAATAATGTGTATATTTGCATCGCAATTGAGCAATTTCAAAGCCTTACAAGCCTGACCCGGGATTCGACACTTCTTCCTAACGATTCTTTCGTGTTCTTCCACTCATTGCTCAACATTAATTTTAAATTTTAAACACGAACGTTTATGAAACAAGATGTCATGCCCTCTGTTGTCCGCATGGACAAGGAAACCCTGAAAAACCTGACAGCTGAAGTGAGAGAAACAATAGCTACTAACTATGTTTTACCGAAAGCAAAAAAGCGGTTTACTTCAGTTAATCTGTGGAATATTCACAGGAACAGAAAACAGATTTCCCGGACAAACAATAAATGGGCTATTTAAACTGAAATCAGAAACACAGTTGCTTGACCATGGAAAAGATAAAATACGGTAATCAAATCTGACAACACTGCTGTAAAAAGCGGTGTTTTTTATTTACTGGAAGAATCGGAATTGAACCCTTTACATGATATCGAGGGCCTTGGCCAGGAAGGTGCACACAAATGGAAGTATCATAATGCAAGGGCCTCCTACAGTTACATAAACACCAAAAAATGCAATGACAGAGAGGACGAAAAGCCCCCAAAACAGGCCCGTATACTTTTTCGTTTTTTCCATTCCGGAGAATTTAGATCCACAAATATATTTTAAATACGGAATCCGAAAGACATTAATTTTATTTCAAGTTCTCTTTTGGTAATTTCGCGACTTATCCGGCATGATTCCTCACCGCAATCCATCCAGAATTTTGAACGGAAGATGAAACTACATTTTTACCTGCGTTTTTATAGCAGACCCGGCCAGGCTCTCTTTGTGAGTGGTAACATTCCCGAGCTCGGTCATGAACCAAATAGGAAACCCGACGAGGCCATACAGCTCCGTTATATGAATAGCGAATACTGGCAGCTAAGCCTGGATCTGATGAACAGACCACATGCTCCAATTCACTATCATTACCTGTTGAAAATGGAGGATGGGAGTACAGTCAGCGAATGGGGAAATGATCGCGAGATCCCTGTTCACCTGAAACCTTCAACAGAAATCCAGGTGATCGATACCTGGAACTATGCCGGTGAATATGAGAACGCATTTTATACCGCTCCCTTTCAGAAAATATTGCTCTCCCGCCACACGAAAAAAACCCACACCAAAAGCCCCAGGATTTTTACGCATATTTTCCGGGTGAAAGCCCCTTTATTGCATGCCGACCAATGTGTTTGCGTGGCCGGAAGTGGAGATGGGCTGCAAAATTGGTCTGAAGAGGAGCCTATCCTCATGAAGAAGGAAGGACCCTGGTGGACCGTTCCGGTAAATCTTCCCAGAGAATACCTTCCGGTCAGCTACAAATATGGAGTCTATGACATAAGGAATAAACGATTTCTATATTTTGAAAACGGGGCAAACAGAACGCTGCCAGGTGACGCCCTTGATCAAAAACTCATCCTTGTTCACGATGGATTTGTTCACCTCCCCAATAATACCTGGAAGGGTGCGGGCGTGAGTATCCCTGTTTTCAGTTTGAGAAGTAAGCATTCATCAGGTACCGGCGAATTCCCGGATCTGAAATTACTGGTTGACTGGGCAAAAAAAACAGGATTAAAGATGATTCAGATCCTGCCCGTAAATGATACGTCGGCAACCGGGACCTGGCTTGATTCTTATCCTTATGGATCGATTTCCGCATTCGCCCTTCATCCCATCTACCTCAATATCGATGTTGTTGCAGGAAAAAAATACGAATCGCACCTCAAGTCGTTCAGGAAGAAACAGAAACAACTGAATGAGCTCCCTGACCTGGACTACGAAACCGTGGTTAGCAGTAAGCTGGCCATTCTGAGAGAACTCTATGAGGCGCAGAAAAAAGACCTTAACGAGGATACGAAATACCTGAAATTTTTTGAAGCGAATAAATTCTGGCTGGCTCCTTATGCCGCTTTCTGTTACCTGAGAGATGTAAACGGTACAACCGAATTTACGAAATGGAAAAATTACGGCCGTTATAATAAACTTACGATTGACAGGCTGACTGCGCCACAATCAAGACATTATGATCAGATTGCGGTATACTATTTTATTCAATATCATCTACATCTGCAACTTGGTGACGCTGCCGGCTATGCGCACGAAAAAGGAATCGTGATCAAAGGAGATATTCCAATTGGTGTGTATCGTTACAGCTGCGACGCCTGGATGTCACCTGAACTTTATCATCTGGACCAGCAGGCCGGAGCTCCGCCGGATTCTTTTGCACTAAAAGGACAGAACTGGGGTTTTCCGACCTATAATTGGGAGCAGATGGAGAAAGATAATTATCTGTGGTGGAAGAACCGTTTTGAACAAATGGCCATATATTTTGACGCATTCCGCATAGATCATATTCTGGGATTTTTCCGGATCTGGAGCATACCGATCACTGAAATCGAAGGCATCATGGGCAGGTTTGATCCGGCAATTCCGGTGTACAGAAAGGAATTCAATGAAAGAAATATCTGGTTTGATGCTGACCGCTACACAAAACCATTCATCAATGATGCTGTACTCTGGGAGCACTTCACCCAGGATACCGAAAAAGCAAAACTTCTTTTTTTCCTTGAACGCCCAAATGGCAATTACCTGCTGAAGGATTTCGTGGATACCCAAGGAAAAGTAGAAGAGTATTTCTCCAATAAGATGGAAGATCCCTTTGAAGTAAAAAGCCGGCAGGGCCTGCTTAACATAATATCCAATGTCATCCTTTTTGAAGTGGAGGGTAGCGAAGGAAAAGAATTCCATTTCAGGATACGGATGGAAACCACGTCTTCATTCCGTTACCTGGACTGGCATGTTCAAAATCAGCTGAGAGACCTGTATGTGAATTATTTCTATAGGAGGCAGGACGCATTCTGGAAAAAAGAAGGAATGAAAAAACTTCCGGCCCTTAAAAAATCCACCGATATGCTGGTTTGCGGTGAAGACCTGGGCATGGTTCCGGATTGTGTGCCGGAGGTGATGAAACAGCTGGGCATTCTCAGTCTTGAAATCCAACGAATGCCCAAGGACGTGAACAGCGATTTTTTCCGCCCCTCGGATGCGCCATATTTGTCTGTAATTACGCCTTCGACGCACGATATGAGTACCATACGCGGATGGTGGGAAGAAAACAGGACGGTGACACAGAAATTCTTCAACAATGAACTGGGGCAATGGGGAGATGCCCCCTTTTTCTGTGATGCATGGATCAATAAAACGATCGTTAACCAGCACCTGCATTCTCCCGCCATGTGGAGCATTTTTCAATTGCAGGACCTTTTGGGTATGGAAGAAAAAATACGGCGCGAAAATCCGAATGACGAAAGGATCAATGTTCCGGCCAATCCCAAACATTACTGGAAATACCGCATGCATTTATTCCTGGAAGATATGCTGAAGGAAAAAGAATTTAACGACCAGCTAAAGGAAATGCTCAAATCTTCCGGAAGATAATTCGCCGACAATGACCATTGAATATTTTTCCTTTAACCTTCGATTCAAATATCCTTTTACAATCTCCAGGGGAACCAAGACCCACCAGCCTACATTTGTCGTTTGCCTGGAACAATCCGGACTAAAAGCATACGGGGAAGCGCCGGCTATAACCTACTATCATATTCCCGTCGAAAAAATGAAGGCGGATCTTGCCGGAAAACTAAAGAGTATTGAAAAATTTGCATTCACCGAGCCTGAAAGATTCTGGCACTTTCTTCATCAGCTCCTTCCGGATAATGCCTTCCTCGTTTGCGCACTGGACATTGCGGGGTGGGACCTCTATGGTAAATTGAAAGAGAAACCGGTGTATGCCTGCCTGAACCTGGACATGCAGCAGGCACCACTGACTGACTATACCATCGGCATTGATACCATTGATAAGATGGTTCAGAAAATGCTGAAGACGCCCTGGCCGATTTATAAAATAAAACTCGGAACAGACCAGGACGCAGAAATTATCCGCGCACTTAGAAGCCATACGGACGCCACTCTGCGGGTGGATGCCAACGCCGGATGGGATTTGGATCAGGCGTTGGAAATTCTGCCAGCGCTCGCGGCCTGCGGCGTAGAATTTGTTGAGCAACCCCTGGCGAAAGATGATCTTGATGGCATGCGGGTCCTGTTTGAAAAATCGCCGCTGCCCCTAATCGCTGATGAATCCTGTGTGGACGAGCAGGATGTTGCAAAGCTACACGGTTTGTTTCATGGCATCAATATTAAACTCACCAAATGCGGTGGAATTACGCCCGCCCTCCGTATGATTCAGACAGGCCGCAAATTGAACATGAAGGTAATGGCCGGCGGAATGAATGAAAGCACAATCGGATCAGCAGCCGTCGGCCACCTGCTACCCCTTCTGGATTATGTTGATATGGACGGAATACTTTTACTGGATGAAGATATTGCCACAGGGTTATCCATTGAAAACGGCCGGGTTATCCTTTCCGGAAAACCAGGCCTTGGGATTGAATACACTAATTTATACAGCCGGGACAGTGATGACAATTGACAATTGCAATTGACAATGGGCAATTGACAGTTTTTTACTTTTTACTTTTCACTTTTTACTTTTTAATTTGCAGCATGTCTGAGGACCTGACAATAATAAAAGGAACAAAGGCGGAGCAGTACCGCGCACTGATCCCGCAGATAGATGCCCTGATTGGTGGCGAACCGGATCTGATTGCCAATCTCGCTAATATTGTAGCTGCCCTCAGGGAACAATTCGGTTGGCTCTGGGTAGGATTCTACCTGGTTAAGCAGGATGAGCTGGTGCTTGCACCATTCCAGGGTCCCGTTGCATGCACCCGCATTCGCAAAGGAAGGGGCGTTTGTGGAACAGCCTGGCAGGAAATGAAAGCACTGATCGTTCCGGATGTCAGTGCTTTCCCAGGTCACATTGCCTGCAGCAGTTTATCCAGATCTGAAATTGTTATGCCACTCATCAGGGAAGGAAAACTTCTTGGCGTACTGGATGCAGACAGCAGCACATTGAGCGCATTCGATACCGTCGATCAGGAATATCTTAGTCAGATCCTCTCACTCATCCGCTTGTCCAAAAATGTTTAAACGACTGTTTAATTCATGTTTAACCACTATTTTTGCAGACTCATTTTGGTTGCTCTCCTGATTATCTGGTTAAACCCATAAATGATCGTGGATCAACGACATTTATTTTCTCTGCTCATTATGAAAAGAATTATATTATTTCTATCTGTCCTGGTACTATGTGGATCCTTAAACGCCCAAAAGCCGGACAGCTCCGCACCAGGCAAAACGCTGGGGCTTTGTATTCAGTATGCGTTAGAGCATCAGACGAATATCCGCCAATCAATGATTGATCAGCAGATTGTTGACCGCGAAATAAAAAGCGTCCTGGCTGACTGGTATCCGCAGATTGGACTCAATGCAAATTACCAGGACAACTTTCAATTGCAGACCAGCATTTTCAATAACGCGGCCAGCCGTGTTGGCACTTATAATAGTTCTTCTGCTTTGTTTGGAGTTACCCAAACGCTTTTTGATCGCGATGTTTTACTGGCCAAACAGTCGGCAACGGACGTAAGGAACAGCGCCAGGCAATCCACAGTCAGTACACAAATCGATGTGGTTTCCAATGTAAGCAAGGCTTTTTATGACGTCCTTTTATCGAAAGAACAGATTCGCCTGTTCGATGCGGACCTGGTATTACTTCAGAGGAGCCTGAAGGATGCTTACAATCAGTATAAAGGCGGTCTGGTCGATAAAACAGATTATCAGCGTGCCACCATTTCCCTGAACAATTCTAAAGCACAGAGAAAAACTGCCGAGGAGCAATTAAAAAGCCGTTATACCATCCTGAAGCTCTATATGACTTATCCTTCCGAATCTTCTTTGACTCTGGTTTACGATAGCGCAGAAATGGTGAATCAGATCACCGCTGTGGATACGAACCTGGCAGTAGATTATAATAACAGGATAGAATATCAGCAATTACTCACACAGAAAAGACTGGAGCAGGCTGATTTAAAGTATGCAAAAAATTCTTATTTGCCTTCCGTGTCTCTGTATGGAGAGTACAATCTGAATTATTACAGTGATCAGTTCTCCAAATTATACTCGACCAACTATCCGAATTCTTATGCTGGTCTGATGCTTACATTGCCTATTTTCCAGGGAACGAAAAGGGTTCAACAAATCCGGATCGCGCAACTTCAACTGGACCGGCTCGATTACAATTTCACTTCGCTGAAAGATTCGATCAATGCTGAATATGTTCAGGCCCTTGGAGCTTACAAATCAAACCTGGCCAATTACTACCTTCAGAAGGATAATCTGAACCTCGCTCTCGAAGTGTACAATGTCATACAGCTTCAATACCGCTCAGGTGTCAAAACTTATCTTGAAGTCGTGACCGCCAATAACGATTTGTTTGGAGCACAGATCAATTATACAAATGCATTGTATCAGGTATTGAGCAATAAGGTAGACGTGGAAAGGGCCCTGGGCGCACTTCGATATTAAACAAAATATATAGGATGATTATGAAAAATTACGTTTACGGGATCGGAAAGCAGGCAGCGCTGGCCTTGTTGCTTGTGGCCTGTGGAAGCAATAAAGATCAGTCAAAGCCACCGACGCCACCGGTATCTGTGGCTACCTATGTGGTGAAGGCGGGAAGTGCTGTATATTATGATCTTTATCCTGCAACCATTACACCGTTGAATCAGGTGGACATTAAGCCTCAGATCTCAGGAAACATTGTGAATATCTTTTTTAAGGATGGACAATATGTTCACAAGGGACAAAAACTTTATGAAATCGACCAGCAGCAATATCGCGCTGCCTACGAGCAGGCTATAGCAAACCTGGATGTATCCAAAGCCAATCTGGCCAAGTCCCAGCAGGATGCTGACCGCTACGAGGAACTCGCCAAGCAGGATGCGATCGCGAAGCAGACTCTGGATCACGCTGTAGCAGATCTTGAAAGTTCAAAGAAACAGGTTTCAGCCGCACAGGCAAACGTACAAAGTGTGGAAACAAATCTGAAATATTCCGTTATCTCAGCACCATTTAACGGTACGATTGGTATTTCGAGCGCGAAGATCGGAACAGCAGTCTATCCGCAGACATTGCTAAATTCAATTTCCTCGGATGATCCCGTGGCGGCTGATATTGCAATTAACCAGTCTGAGATCCCTCTATTTTCAAAGTATTTACAAAATGGAACGAACCCCAAAGACTCCGTATTTACCGTGGCACTGCCGGATGGTTCAATCTATCCTTTTCCCGGCAGTCTTTACTTATTGGATCGCGCAGTTGATCCCCAAACCGGAACAATAAAGGCGCGTTTGATTTTTCCGAATAAAAAAGACGAACTCAAGCCAGGCATAACAACCAATATCCGGATTAAACATGGTTCCGGAGAAGCAAGTTTGCTGATCCCTTACAAAGCTGTGGTTGAACAGCTCGGAGAATCTTTTGTCTATACCGTCAATAATAGCCGGTCAATCCAGCGCAAAGTAACCCTGGGCAGCAAGATCAATGATAAGGTTGTCGTAAAAAGCGGACTGCAGGCCGGAGACAGCGTGGTAACAGAAGGAGTGCAAAAATTGAAAGACAGTACGCTGGTGAAAGCCGGCAGTCCGGCAATACCTGCGCCAAAATAAAATGCAAAAGAAAAAGAAGGAGTTGCAAAGGATATTGCCGGATTAAATAAAA
Source organism: Chitinophagaceae bacterium (assembly GCA_025449645.1). GTDB lineage: Bacteria > Bacteroidota > Bacteroidia > Chitinophagales > Chitinophagaceae > Puia. Next base: position 11,009 of record JANWIY010000167.1, read on the forward strand.
TAATTTTCTTATGGCTTCTACAAATATATTTCTCAAGCGGCCTGTAACGGCAATTGTGATTTCAGTTGTTATTTTACTTGTCGGAACCCTTGCCATACTGAACATGCCGGTAAGCCAGTACCCCAATATCACTCCAGGCACGGTACAGATCACGAGTAACTTTACGGGTGCGGACGCTCAAACGGTGGAACAAACAACCACTACAGCCATCGAGACGCAGGTGAACGGTGTCCCCGGAATGGCCTATATGGCGAGCAACAGTGCAAACAACGGACAGTCATCGATTACCGTAACCCTGGATATTGGTGCTGATCCGAATATTGTTGCACTTGATATCCAAAACCGGGTAGGCATTGCTACCCCGACGCTGCCAAGCCAGGTACAAAAACTGGGCATCACTGTATTAAAACGCAATCCAAGCATTTTGATGCTGGTGGCAATATATTCTCCCAAGGGATCGCACAGCATTCCCTTTATGGACAATTACGCCAGTATATATGTGCGCGACCAATTACTCCGTGTGCCCGGCGTGGGAGATGTACTTAGCCGTGCCGATAATTTCAGCATGCGTATCTGGCTTCAAACAGATAAGCTGGCCCAACTCGGTCTTACTTATAATGATGTCCAGAATGCCATCAATGAACAGAATTTACAGATTGCCGCTGGTTCCGTGGCTGCTCCCCCGCAAAATTCCAACTCTGCCTTTGAATTCACGGTATTTACGAATAGCCGGCTTACTACTGAACAGCAGTTCGGAGACATTGTCGTCCGTTCCGATCCCCAGAAAAATTCCATCGTTTATCTCAAGGATATCGCCAGGGTTCAGTTGGGTAAAGTAAGTTATACTGCAAATTCATTTGTGGACGGAAAGCGGTCTTCTTATCTGCTGGTTTACCAGGCCCCGGGCAGCAATGCTTTGTCCACGGCAGAAGGCGTTTACCAGACCATGGCGAGGATGAAAAAATATTTCCCTTCGGATGTGGATTATTTGGTTCCCTTCGAATCAGTATCCGTTGTAAAAGTTTCCATCTCTGATGTTGTGCGTACATTGCTGGTGGCACTTGGGTTGGTTACTCTTGTAGTCTTTCTTTTTCTCCAAAACTGGCGCTCCACCTTAATTCCGGTACTGGCCATTCCGGTTTCAATTATTGGAACATTTATATTTTTTATACCTCTGGGTTTTACGATCAACACGCTCACCTTATTTGGTTTTGTATTGGCAATCGGGATTGTTGTGGATGATGCTATCGTAGTGGTGGAGGCCGTTCAGCATTACATTGATACGGAAGGGCTGACTGCCAGGGAAGCAACCGCCAAGGCGCTGCAGGATATATCGGGTCCGGTAATTGCCATCGCCCTGATCCTTGCATCTGTATTTGTGCCGGTCGGATTTATTCCAGGTATTGTCGGCAGGTTATATCAGCAGTTTGCCATCACCATCGCGATATCAGTACTGATATCCGCCTTCGTTGCCCTTTCCCTTACACCGGCTTTATGCATGCTGCTCCTAAAGCCCCATCACATTGATAAGGATTCCAGAGGGCTGAATAAATTCTTTTATAAATTTAACCAGGGCTTTGGCTGGTTTAACCGCAAATACACATCGGGCGTTGGAGGATGGGTAAGAAAGGCGCCTTTAGTATTGGTTTTGCTCGGCTGTATTGCGGCTGGCGATATATTTCTTTTTAAGAATAAGCCCACAGGCTTTATACCTTCGGAAGATGAAGGCCGTGTATATCTTTCCTACGAAATTCCCGAAGCAGCTTCCACTGCAAGATCATTGGTGGTTCTGAATGAAATGATGAAAATCTGTCAACAGGTTCCCGGTGTTTTTCATGCAGCTGCTTTAGGCGGTCTAAATGTGCTGACCGGAGGATCAAAATCAAACAGCGGAACCATCTTCATGCAATTGAAACCATGGGATGAAAGGAAAGAGAAAAGCCAGCAATTATCGGGCGTGATCGCAGAATTAAACAGGCGTTTTGCGGCCATTAGGGAAGCTAAAATAGTTGTCATCCCACCGCCTGCCATTCCTGGTCTCGGCAATGCCGGTGGTTTTAGCATTCAGATCGAACAGAGACAATCGAATGATGACATAAAGACTTTTGAAAATGTAGTGAATAATTTTGTTGCTGAAGCGAATAAACAACCGGAAATCGCCGGGGCCTTTACTTTCTTCAGCGCGCATACGCCTGGATACGAGGTGGAAGTGGACAGGGTAAAATGTAAAAAACTCGGGCTCAATCTGGAAGATGTATATAGTACTATGCAAATGTATATGGGAAGCACTTATATAAACCAGCTGACCATTTATGGAAGGAATTTTTATGTAGTGGCGCAGGCAGACACAGCCTTTCGAAAAGATATTCAGAATATAGGCCAGTATTATGTAAAGAACAGCGCCGGCGAAATGATTCCATTAAGCACCGTAGTTACTTATAAGGTAACGGAAAGTGCACCGGTGATTTCACATTTTAATATCTACCGCAGCGCAGAAGTGGATGGAAATGCCAGGCAGGGATATAGCAGCGGTCAGGCGATTGAAGCCCTGCAACGCACGGCCGACAGGGTTTTGCCGGAAGGCTATGGATACGAATTTTCAGGGCTCAGCCTTCAGGAACTCAAATCGGGATCCAGTGCCGTTTACATTTTTGCGTTGTCCATAGCATTCGTGTTCCTGTTTCTTGCGGCCTTGTACGAGAGCTGGGCCGTGCCTTTTTCCGTTTTGCTGGCTGTACCCATTGGTGTTTTTGGCGCCATTTTCGTCCTCACCCTGATACCCAGACTTTCAAATAATGTATATGCACAGATAGGCTTGATTACCTTGATCGGACTTTCCGCAAAAAATGCGATCCTGATCGTGGAATTTGCTAAAGAGAGAGTCGATCGTGGCATTGACATTGTAGAAGCAACGCTTGCGGCTGTGCAACTTCGGCTGAGGCCGATCCTAATGACCTCTATCGCTTTTATATTGGGAGTGCTGCCACTTGCGCTGGCCACAGGAGCAAGTTCAGTTGCCCGGAACACCATCGGATGGACCGTACTTGGGGGAATGATCGCAGCTACCTCACTGGCGATCTTTATTGTACCTGTGCTATTTGTGGTTATCTCGAAAAGAACTTATAGCAAAAAGAAACTGGGTGCATTACAGCGACATGTTACCTCAGGGTTGACAGAATAAATAAAATGTATACAAATAAAAAGGGGATGCTATATATGCAGCATCCCCTTTTTTATAATGCAATTTACTATCGAAGTGTAATTTGTTTTGTTACATTGCCTGCTACAAGGGTAGCGGCATTATCACAGGTACCATCTCCAAAATCAATGGTTCCGTTAATGGTTTGATTATATACAAAGGAGATTACCCCTGCACTGATATATTTACATATAAAAGATCTGACCAGCGGCGTTGTAACGGTGCTGACCATGCTGGTGCCATCTGATGCAGAGAAATTGCTGTTCCCTGTAATTGAATAGACATCATCGGAGAAATTAAAAGGTGTATTGCTTCCTGCAGTCATTTGCACCGTTTTATTTCCGCTATAATGAAAATTGGTTAGATCAGGGAAAGTAAAAATCCCATTGGTGACCTGAAGCGTAAAGCTTACTCCGTTGGCAAGGGAAGAAGTATTCGCAATAGAACAACTTCCCTGCAATCCATAACCATTTACATAATACTGATCGAAATTGGCTGAAACGGTCGTTCCGGGAGTCAGCAGAGGACCTGAAAAAACGTAAATAATCTTTCCTTTGCGGAATACACTGTCCACACTTCCTGAACAGCCGGCCCCAAAGTCAAGTGTAAGTGTTTTAGGATATCCGCCGCTGTCAGTTGCCAATGTGTAGGTGGCACAGCTAAATGGAACAGTATTCACCTGATTCACCGAATTAACAGCAGTTCCTCCATTATGCAGCTGGTTAATCGCTCCGGAAGTCAGTTCGTCGTTGTAACCAAAAAATGCATTTAAAAGCACGTCGTTGTACGCGTTGTCGGCGACGGTAGACGAATCTGAAAGGATAGCAGCTGCACCATCCTGTGAAGGCGTGGTAATATTTGTTATACTTTTCTTACATGCCGTAGTTAGCAGGAAAGCTGAAAAGGCCAGGGTTTTTAGGGAATGATTAATCGTTCGGATTTTCATAGTGTCTATTGTTTAGTTGATTCTCTCTAACGAATTCGTTTTCCGCTTATTACCCGAAGGGCGTACAAAATCGATTTATTAATATCAACAAATTGATAATCAGCTAAATAACACCTTAAAAATCAAGTAAAGGATAGGCTCACTGCAGGCTGATTTTAGAACCTTGGTATACCCCTGGGAAAGAAAAAGAACCGCCTTTAGATTCTTTCCAGATTTGAGAAGAAAAAATCGCTTTCTGTTCGCGCATTTTCATCGCTGTCGCTGCCATGGATGGCATTTTCTCCAAGCGATGCTGCAAATAATTTGCGGATCGTTCCCGGATCAGCTTTTGCAGGGTCAGTAGCTCCGATGAGTTTCCTGAAATCTGCAACTGCATTTTCTTTTTCCAGAATGGCAGCGATGATAGGACCCCGGCTCATGAATTCAACCAGTTCGCTATAAAATGGACGCGCCTGGTGAACAGAATAAAATTCGCCTGCTTTTTGGGAGGAAAGAGATGTCATTTTGAGGGCAACCAGCCTGAAACCTGCTTTTACGATCATGTCCAGGATTGCACCTGAATGACCGTTCGCAAAGGCATCCGGCTTTATCATCGTGAAGGTGCGGTTACTCATTGGTTTTCGTTTGGCGGGCAAAGGTAATACATTTTGCAGCAGATTTGGGAATGGTCATATTATTCTGCACCTTTGCCAACCATTTTATATGCAGTCTATTACGAACTTATTTCCCTTATTGAAAGATCCCAAAACCACCGTCATTGTCATGCATCAGAAACCGGATGCAGATGCAATGGGATCTTCCCTCGGACTCTATCATCTGCTGCAGGCAATGGATTATCCGGTGACCGTAATATCGCCTACAAACTGGGCAGACTGGCTGAAATGGATGAAGGGTGCAGATAAAATAATAGATTATGAGCTCAACACAGTAAAGGCAAACGAAGCCCTGGATAAGGCAGCATGGATATTTTGCCTTGATTTTAACACTCTCATGAGGACGAGGAAAATGGCTGATCCGATCGCCAGGTCCCAGGCAGTCCGAATATTGATTGACCATCACCAGCAACCGCAGGAAGAAATGTTTGCATATGGAATCAGCGACATATCGAAAAGCTCCACGAGTGAGATGATATTTGATTTCATTATTTCTTCCGGGAATGCCGATAAGATTCACCAGGATATAGCAGAATGTTTATACGCCGGCGTAATGACAGATACGGGATCTTTCCGATTCAGCTCTGCGACAGCATCCGTACATCGAATGGTTGCAGAATTAAAGGATACGGGACTTGACCATGCCAAAATACATGAAAACCTTTTTGATAATTTTCTGGAGAACAGGTTACGGTTTACAGGACATGCCTTGCTTAACAGGCTGGAAATATTCTACGAATACAATACGGCCCTCATTTGCATCCCCTGGAAGGACCTCGTAAAATTCCAGATCCGTACCGGAGACACCGAAGGCCTTGTTAATTTTCCGCTGACAATTCAGGGAATTAAATTCGCCGCCCTTATCATAGACCGCGACGAAGAGATCAAATGTTCATTCAGAAGTAAGGGCGGGTTTGACGTAAACCGCTTTGCCCGTCAGTATTTTGAAGGCGGAGGTCACATTAACGCAGCCGGCGGCAGGAGCAGTGAAACCCTCGAAATGACCGCTCAAAGATTTCGCGCTTCATTAAAAGAGAACGCTTTACAATTACAATAAAACTTAAAATGAAAAAAATCAGTGCTTATGTATTTGCCTTAGTAGGGATCCTGCTGATGGTGGCCTGTAACAATCAGGGCTTGAAAAAGACCAAATCCGGATTGTTATATAAAATCATATCGGATCAGAAAAATCCCCTGGTGAAGAAAGGTCAGTTCATCAAAATAAATTTCAAGCAAAAATTGCGGGACTCCGTGCTTTTCAGTTCTGAAAACAGCATGCCGGCCTATGTAAAAATTGATACTGCTTCCCCTACGAGTTATAGTCCCCTTGAAATATTCCCCCTGTTGAGAAAAGGAGATAGCGCTGTGGTGGTTCAAACAGGAGACAGCATACAGAAAAAGAGTGGCCAGCCTCTTCCCCCTTTCATAAAGAAAAGGGATAAGATTGTGCTGACGCTTAAGGTGGTAGATGTTTTCGACAGCCAGGATCTTGTGGAAAAGGATCGCCAGATCGCTTTGGATACCTTTCATGCGAGAGAAACCAGGGAAGTAGAAGATTATCTGACAAAAAATCATATCGCCGCACAAAAAACAGAGAAAGGAACTTTTGTTCTGATCAGTAATCCGGGAGAAGGAGCGGCGGTGGATTCCGGAAAGGAAGTTTCGGTTCTGTATACCGGGAAGCTGTTCCCTTCAGGAAAAGTATTTGAAACAAACATGTCCCCTGGAAAGCAACCAATCAAGTTTGTGATCGGAAAAAGACAAATCATTCCGGGATGGGACGATGGTCTCAGGATGTTTAAGAAGGGAGGAAAGGGCACACTTTACTTACCAGCATTCCTGGCTTACGATGCCCAGCCGGGCCCGGGCAAAACGCCAAATGAGAATCTGATTTTCGACGTTCAGATCGTGGACGTTAATGATGCTCCAGCCGAACAACCGATGATGAGGATGCCGCAGAGAGCCCTGCCAGGCAAGACGTTGCCAAAAGCTCCCGCTAAAACAAAATAAATCGGGTTATGGACGTCCTATGATTTCGCATAGGACGTCCATAGCTTAATCGCTTCAATCGCTTCTTTCACGTCATGAACCCTTAAAATGGACGCACCATTGTGCAGGGCCAGGGTATTCAACACCGTAGTTCCATTCAATGCTTCTTCCGCTGTAATACCAAGTGTTTTATAAATACTGGATTTTCTGGATAACCCGGCAAGGATGGGCAATTCCAGGATCTTCAAAACTGAAAGCCCCTTTAGCAGCTGAAAATTCTGCTCCTTATTTTTGGCAAACCCAAATCCGGGATCAATGATGAGGTCCTTAATTCCCCGCTGGACATATACCGCTTTCCGCTGAATAAAATAATCCAGTACTTCCCCGATCAGGTTGTTGTAATGGGTTAGGCTTTGCATCGTTTGAGGAGTACCTCGCATATGCATGCAGATATATGGAACTGATGACTCCGCTGCCAGATCAATCATTCCCGGCGAATTTCCTCCACTGGTATCGTTGATCATACAGGCCCCGGATGCAATCGCATCTCTCACCACCTCCAACCGGTAACTGTCAACTGAAATAAAAGCTTCCGGAAAATGCCTGGATATGGATTCTATGGCAGGAATAATCCTTTTTAATTCTTCATCCGGACTGATTTCAGTTGCTGAAGGCCTTGTACTCATTCCACCTACATCCAGCAGGCTTGCACCTTCTTTCAACATTTTTTCGGCCGCATTTAATAATGCGGCGCTCGTCTGGATACGGCTTCCCGAATAAAAAGAATCAGGCGTTACATTGATTATGCCCATGACGATGGGCTCATCCCATGCCAGCAAGCGGCCATTGCAATTGAATGTATACATGCGTTTGAATCCGTAAATTTAGGCCGATCAATACTAAATATTACTTTTGAACATGAAAGATACGCTGAGCCAATATGAAAAAGCAGTTACTTGCTGCCGGGAAATCTTTATGAAAAAAACAGCGGATTATGGCACTTCCTGGCGCGTGTTGCGGATGATTTCGATCCTGGATCAATTACTCATAAAAGCCAAACGAATTCGCACCCTTCAGCATACCGGCGTCAGCATGGTAAAAGAAGGCGTTCGCGGCGAGTTTCAGGCTATAGTGAATTATGGCGTTATTGGGCTGATCCAGCTTGACCTCCATGCGGATTCCATGGAGGACCTGGACAATTCCCAAGCAGGCGGATTGTACGATGAAAAAATCCGGCTGGTGCGGGCAGTCATGGAAAAAAAGAATCACGATTACGGGGAAGCCTGGCGTGAAATGAGTCAGGAGGGTTTTGTGGATCTCATCCTGATGAAGCTGCTCAGGATACGGCAGATTCTCGCTAACGAGGGGAAAACCCTGGTTAGTGAAGGCATCGATTCAAACCTGACAGATATTATTAATTATTCCTTGTTTGCGTTGATAGGAATTGAAGAAGGCAGACATAACCCCTAAATTGAATTCGTATTCATGAAAAAAACCTTACTGAATATCGCCCGTGTTCTGGTTGGAATTTTGTTTATTTTTTCCGGGCTTATTAAGGCCAATGACCCGCTGGGGTTGAGTTACAAGATGCAGGAATTTTTCGACGTCTGGCACATGCCTGCATTAAACCACTTCAGCCTTGTATTTTCGGTTGTCATGATCATCTTTGAGATCGTAGCGGGCGTAGCTGTTCTCCTTGGCTGGCGGATGCAGGTGTTCGGGTGGTTGCTGCTCGTCCTGATTTTATTTTTCAGCTTTCTTACCGGTTATGCGGTAATCTCCGGAAACATCAGGGAGTGCGGATGTTTCGGCGACTGTATACCACTGCAGGCCATGGATTCATTTATCAAGGATCTCATTTTGCTGCTGTTGATCCTTTTCCTCTTTGCACACAGGAAAATAATACATCCCATATTCTCAGGAAATACAAGCATCCTTGTGCTTGCATTCAGTTTGATCCTTTCATTTTCTATCCAGTGGTATACGCTTCAATACCTGCCTGTTATTGATTGCCTGCCTTATAAGGCCGGCACAAATATCGCCGAAAAAATGCAACCTCCTGCAGGATCCGTTCCGGACAGCACAGTGATTGATTTTGTATATGAAAAAAATAATAAACGGGTAGATTATACGGCAGACAAACTTCCCGCCGATTTCGACAGCAGCTACAAATTTATAAAGCGATATGATAAACTCATCCGCAAAGGAAATGCGGAGGCTGCCATAAAGGATTTTTCCCTCGTTACCGAATCGGGCCATGACAGCACATTGGAAATCCTTGACAGACCGGGCTATAAACTGATCTTATTCTCCCGGAATTTACCCGAAACTAATCCGTCATGGAACAAATCATTCAGCGTTTTATATGCTATGTCCAGATCAAAGAATATCCCGGTTTATTTTGTTACAGGAAACAGGGGAGAAGCTGATGCATTTCTTGGTGCAAATGATATCTCGCGTGAAGTGCCTGTTTTCACTTGCGACGTGACTGCGATTAAAACAGCGGCCCGTGCTGACCCAACCCTTTACCTTCTGAAAAAAGGAACTATTTTGAATAAATGGAGTAATGCGGAATTCGAATCGGCTTTTCCGACGCTGAATGAACTTGCTCGTCAAATTTCCGTTCCCGGCAATCAACCATGAGATCCAGCTTCACATCGAAAATCTTTTACGGAGGCCTGGTGATGGCCGGTGTTATAGTAATCGTTTTTATTTTATTCGAGGGATTCGGCGATCCTGCGAGGTTGATCATGGGCCAGCGCGCAGATGCCGGAACGCTGAGCAACATCCGAAAAGAACTTTATCTGGACCAGCCGAAATGGAAACAGTTCATTTTCTATCTAAACGATGTGAGTCCCGTCAGCATTTACCGAACCCAGGAGCTAAAAGAGAAAAATATTAAATATATCGGCATCGGATCGGAAACCAAACTGGTTTTAAAATTCCCCTACCTGAGGCGTTCCTATCAGACACGCAAGGATGTTTGGAGTATGCTGACCAATGCCCTGCCGGGCACCATCATTCTGGCATCGACTGCCATGTTGATTGCGACAGTTCTTGGCATCGGGCTTGGTGTGCTTGCAGCTGTGAAAAAAAATACCTGGATGGATACCACCGCCATCATAAGCAGTGTTATCGGGATCTCCGCACCTTCCTTTTTCATGAGTATTGTAATCGCCTATGTATTTGGTTTCGTATTCAGCCAATATACCGGCCTGCATATGACGGGCAGTCTTTTCAACACGGATCCCTTTGCAGGAAGGCAATGGGAATTGAGAAATCTGATACTCCCTGCCATCACCCTTGGCATTCGTCCGCTGGCGATCATCGCGCAGCTGACACGCGGATCCATGCTGGATATTCTGAACCAGGATTATATCAGAACAGCCTATGCAAAGGGGCTAACCAAAAGTCAGGTGATCTGGCGCCATGGATTAAGGAACGCGCTGAATCCCGTCATTACAGCGATCACCGGGTGGTTTGCAGAACTGCTGGCGGGTGCTTTCTTTGTAGAATATATTTTTGGGTGGAATGGGATAGGGAGACTCACCGTAGACGCGCTTGCAAAGCTCGATTTCCCCGTCGTGATGGGATCGGTGCTTGTTACTTCATTTTTTTTTATCGTGATGAATATGCTGGCGGACTGGCTATATCGAGTGGTGGATCCGCGGGTCATCTAATCACCACCTCCCTGATCAGTTTGTCACCAAGCGCTTCATTTACTCTCTCCATGATCAGTTCCTTCTTATATAGCAATTCCTGTTTCAATGGCGCCACGGTAGTCTGGATATAGAGTGTGTGGCCGTGGATCTCAATCTCGTCCGTATATCTTGCGATCGTTTTGCCCATGATATTTTCCCAGACATCCTTGATTTGAAGGGCAAGTACACTGCCCTTCAAACGGCTTTTGTCCAGAAACTCTTTCATGGCTTCTGATATGGAGTATTCTGACATAATGCAAAGATAAGGTTGATGGCTGATGGTTTGGTTGATAGTTGAGCCATCAACCAACAAACGCGGTCCCATTATTACAACCCGATCATCCCATAGTCCACCGATAACTTTTCCAAATGTTCCCTTATGCGGCTTCCGTGCGTATCTGTGATAAAAAGCTGGCCGTTGCCGGGAGCGCAGACTCTTGCCAGTAGTTGATGCATGCGGGTGGCATCAAGTTTCTCAAAAACATCATCAAGCAGGATGATCGGGGCAAACCCTTTATTGGATTTGAGGATTTCGTATTCCGCAAGCTTCATGGCAAAAAGAAGGCTTTTTCGCTGCCCCTGGGATGCAATATTTTTGAAATGCTGACCTTTGAGCCGCAATTCGATATCGTCTTTATGAATGCCCGCATGGGTTCGCTGTAAAAGCAGGTCCCTGTCCCGGGCATTGTGGAGGATCTCCGCGAATGAAGAATGCAACAAATCACTCTGATAAGAAAGTTCCAGTTCGTCGTCGGATCCGGCGATATACTGATAAATAGAACTTATGGCAGGAAGGATCTCCCGGAAAAATTCCTGGCGCCTGACAAAAATATACGTGCCCGGCACCAGCATTTGCGCATCGTATACATCAAGCAGTATTTTGTCCGTAGTCACGCGGTCCGCCAGCGCCCTGAGCAGATTATTCCGTTGCTGGAGCAGCCGGTTATATTCTATCAGGTGCTGAAGATACTGGCTGTCTAACTGGCAAAGTAGCGCATCCGTATATCTCCGACGCTCATCACTTCCTTCCGTGACGATGCGCGCATCATCAGGTGTCACAATCACGCTGGGAAATTTTCCTATGTGGGATGAGAGCCGCTGATAAATTTCATCGTTCACCAACACTTCCTTCTTTCCGGTCTCCCGCAGAATACAGATCACTTTCTGATCCCGGCCTCCTGCGTCAAACTCCCCTTCGATCCGGAATCCCGATTGCCCGTGATATACATTCTGCAGATCGGATTTATAAAAATAGCTGCGGGTAAAGCTTAGGTAATAGATGGCATCCAACAGGTTTGTTTTTCCTACACCATTATTTCCATAGATGCCAATGATCTGCTTATCAAAAGAAAAGGATTCCTTTAAATAATTCTTGTACTGGACCAGGGATATATGCTTAAGTGACAGCATGAGGGGTAATCGGCATGGAAAGCAATGTAATTTAGTCAATGCGGGTCATCCGGATGATATTATCAATTCCGGAAACGATGGAATCCACATCCTGACTTACAATTGCATCCGCGAGAAAAGCCACTGCACTGACCAAATCGAGCACCTCCTGTATCTTTTGGGCCTTGTGTAAAAATCTCCTGAGATCTTGAGTTGCACCCTGCATTTTCTGGATCAGGGGTTGCATCTGTTCGAATTCAAGTTGCACTGCATTGGCATACAGCAGGCCGGCACCTGCAGCCAGGCGCGAGAGCGCCAGCTCGATTTGGTTGTGTTGACTATTGTTCAGGCTGCCATAATGATCCAACTCATAGCCGGTGAGGTCCGACTGAAAATGGGTCAGGCATTTTGCAACCGCAATCAAATCCCTTGGAGTTAGTCTGCTAGCCATGTATGCTTATTTTGTCAACCTGATTATATCTTCAATCAGATGATTGATCAGTATAATATCTTCCGTAATTTCCTTTTCCGTTTCAATGAACTCCGGTTTATTTTTTTCGATGGCCAGCAAATGATGGCCTGCCCGTATGGTTTCCAGCATCCGGACCGATTTTCGGAGTTTTAGTCGTTCATCATTCATTAATGAGAGAAAATCCTGATAACGGGCATTAACAAACGCTTTTTCAACAGGACTGTCTGACCATGCAAACAACCGCGCATAAACAAACGAAATATAGTTTTGTGTTGCCTGATCGATCTCCCCCTGCATAGCGGAATCAAGAATAAATTCATATCCCCGGATAACGATTGCCAGCGCCGAATCGTTTTGTTCCATGATCTCATGGAGTTTTTTTGCCCGATAGACTTTAAGCGGTTCGTTAAGCAGGGTATTAAGTATTCCTTTTGTGGCTGTCATTTTCTCAGCTGAAAAAGATAAGCCCGGCAGGAGACGGCTTTGAATGTCTTCCAGGGAAGAAACCAGGGGCCGGGCATTGTACGCGATCAGTTTCTTATCAGATACTGCCTGCAGCAGTGAAAAATAATTAGAAAGGGTTTGATTGATAATGCCAACCAGGCTATCGCTTGCCTTAAATAGCTCGCAATGCACTGCTGCATGGGAAGACTTTGCAAAGCGTGAAGTATCTGTTAATTCTATGAGTGTGGCCGGATCATACAGCTTGCAAAATTGACCAAAGCCAAAAGAAGCCCGGTCTATTTCCCTAATACCTGAAGTAGCAGATCTGGCAAAACGATTTATGGATTCGACGGATTTGCATGAAGCAAGAAAGAGAAATGCAGCGATAATGGTGTTCTTCATAGAAATAATCAGGTTTAAGCAACAGAAGGAAACAGCCATTCAAAACTCGTCCTTTACTCGCAAATTTCCTGTTTACCCCTTATCTTTGCCCCTCCTTAGCCGGTCCCCGGCGGGTAAAAATCAAATTTACGCAAGTGGCGACCAAGTTTTCAAAAGAAACCTATTTATACTGGTACGAATTGATGCAATTGATCCGCCAATTTGAGCTGATGGCAGAGGAAAAATATAAGATGGAAGGGAAGATCCGCGGGTTTTTCCACGCGTACATCGGACAGGAAGCCATTGCAGCAGGTTGTATGACGGCATCCCGTCCGGATGACCCTTTTATTACAGGATACCGCGATCACGGTCTTGCGCTTTCCAAGGGGGTTAGCGCCAATGCCTGTATGGCCGAGCTTTACGGAAAATCGACCGGAGCAGCCAAAGGAAAGGGGGGAAGCATGCACTTTTTTGGCGTCGGCGTAAAGTTTTTTGGAGGCCACGGAATTGTTGCTGCACAGATCGGTACGGGTGCAGGACTTGCCTTCGCGGAAAAATACAAAGGAACCGATAACGCAGTGCTGACTTTTTTCGGCGACGGTGCGGCACGCCAGGGCATGCTCCATGAAGTATTTAACATGGCTATGTTGTGGAAATTGCCAGTCGTGTTCATTTGCGAGAACAACAATTATGCAATGGGTACGTCAGTGGAGAGGACTTCCAATGTAGTGGATATATACAAACTCGCTGACGCTTATGAAATGCCCGGCGATTCAATTGATGGCATGAGTGCAGAGGCTGTGCATGAAGGTGTAACGAGGGCTATTAAAAGAGCACGCGAGGGAGGCGGGCCGACCCTTCTGGAAATCAAGACCTATCGGTACAAGGGCCATTCTATTTCCGACCCCGCAAAATACAGAACAAAGGAAGAAGTGGAAGAATATAAACAACGCGATCCCATTGCGCAGGTAACAAACAGCATTCTGACGAAAAAATTTGCTACCCAGGCTGATCTTGATCTGATTAACAAGCGGGTTGCCGACAAGGTTACTGCAGCTGTAAAATTTGCTGAAGAATCTCCCATCCCCGATGATGATGAAGTTTATAAAGACATCTACATCGATAAGAATTATCCATTTATAAAAGACTGATATTTAATCGCGGTCCCTTTATATAATACGTAAACATGAGCGAAATCAAACATCCCGAACACCTCGTCCACAAAAAAACCGTTACAGAAAACTGGATGCTTTATCAGGAGCGATACGGCAAACAGACACTGATTGCCGTGCTCGTGCTGGTTATTCTGGCCGGAGGTTATTTTGGGTATAGATACCTGGTTCAGGAACCAAAGGAAAAGCAAGCAACCGAAGCGATGTTCCGGGCAGAAGACTATTACCGGATGGATTCCACCAGGCTGGCCCTTTATGGAGATAACGTGAATGCCGGATTCATAAAGATTATTTCTAAATATCCTGGGACCCGTGCTGCCGCGCTGGCATCGTTTTACGGCGGCAGTTGCTATCTCAAGCTGGGTGATTTTAATAATGCCGTCAAATACCTTAAAGATTTCAACACGCCTGCCCTGCAGGTTCAGGCAAAGGCATACGGATTACTCGGTGACGCTTATTCTGAACTAAATAAAAAGGAAGAAGCAGTTGACGCTTACAAAAAAGCGGGAACCACTTTCGACAAGGATGCTATCATTTCTCCTGAATATCTTTTCCGCGCAGGCTATCTCTATGAAAGCATGGGCAGGAACAAGGAAGCGATTGAAATGTATCAGCTCGTAAAAGATAAATATCCCGCCTCACAAAGAGGTTTCGATATTGATCGTTACCTGGCCAGGCTCGGCGCCGTTAAATAATATTCATGTCATCTTCCGGGAAAACAAAAACATCCAATCCGAAAATCAAAAAAGCTTCAGTGGTTTTGGTGAGAACGGAATGGAATGCACAGGTGGTTGATGAGCTTTATGCGGGCTGTAAAAAAATACTTTCGGCTGAAAAAGCCCTGCTCTCCGGTGATATCCTTGTTCCCGGTGCATTTGAAATTTCTTTTGCAATTAAAAAATATTGGGATGAAAGAAAACACGCCAAATCTATCCGGCCTGAAGCGTTTATCGCACTGGGTTGCGTGATTCGTGGAAATACACCGCATTTTGAATATGTTTGCCGCGCTGTAACAGATGGCATTGTGCAGCTCAACCTCAGCCTGCCTGTGCCGGTGATCTTTGGTGTTCTTACCGTAGACAACCTTGAACAGGCCATGGAAAGGATCGGAGGTCCTCACGGACATAAAGGGGAGGAAGCAGCCCATACCGCGCTGAAAATGATTTCCCTTTGCCGGTCTCTCCGTAAATCTTAAAATAAGCCTCCTATTTTGAAAGTACAGATTTTCATACCCTGTTTTATTGACCAGCTTTTTCCTGAAACGGCGTTCAATATGGTCAAGGTGCTTGAAAAAGCCGGATGCTCTGTCGTTTACAATAAGGAACAAACCTGCTGCGGTCAGCCGGCATTCAATGCGGGCTTCTGGGAAGATGCCCGGGAAGTATGCGTCAAGTTCCTTCATGATTTTGAAGGAACTGATTATATTATTTCGCCAAGCGCTTCCTGCACGGGTTTTGTAAAAAACTACTATCCAAACCTTTTCCCTGATTCCTCCCATTATAAAGCGGTAAAACAAACGGCAAAACGCATCTAAGAATTCTCGGACTTTCTGGTTAATATACTAAAAGTGGACCAGTTTCCCTCTGCGCTTTACGGAAAAGCGACCTATCATGATTCCTGTGCCGCCCTCAGGGAATGTAAAATAAAAATGGAGCCCAGAAAGCTACTGTCTCATGTGAAAGGCCTGGAACTCGTTGAAATGAAAGATGTGGAAACCTGTTGCGGATTCGGAGGAACTTTTGCCATAAAGTTCGAATCTATTTCGCTTGCAATGGCAGATCAGAAAGTGCACCATGCCCTGGATACCGGTGCGGAATTTATGATTTCCACCGATATGTCCTGCCTCATGCACCTGGATGGATATATACGGCACAAAGAACTTCCCATGAAAACCATGCATCTCGCCGACGTATTGGCACATGGCTGGTAAAAAAAGACCATCCCCCGTGCCAGAAAAGGCAGGCAGATGGTCTGACCTTAAAACAACCTGTCGCAAACATTTAAGCCGGTAATAAGCGACTCATCTTCATTATACGTAAGGTTTTAAAAAAGGATGTTTCCGGTCCCTCCAAGATTGCATATTATTTGTTAAAGACCTCAGGTTCCCGACGGAGAGAATTTCCGGGACCCAGCTTCCCGGGATTGATACGGTAAACCTGAACCCTCGTCGCCTGACAGGGAACCTGAAATCCGCCCTGTCGGGTGGATGGCGTATTTTCTGAAAAATTTACAAGATGGGTTCTCACGCGTATTCTTTGCCAGCCTACCTTTGGCCTGAATCAGACTGAATCTGATTTTTATTTATTCATTATGGCCTACTGGCTCATCAAATCTGAACCGGAAGTGTACGGTTGGGACCAACTCGTGAAAGACCGGCAAACCCGGTGGGACGGCATTCGGAATTATGCTGCCCGCAACCACCTGCGGTCTATGAAAAAAGGCGATCAACTGTTTTTTTATCACAGCAACAAAGGGATGGAAATAGTCGGCATAGCTACAGTTTCCAGGGAGCCTTATGCCGATCCCACCACAACTGAAACAGCCTGGCTTACAGTTGATATAAAACCTTTAAAGAAATTGAAAACAGCCGTAAGCCTCGGTCAGATCAAAAAAGAAAAAAAATTATCCGGGATGGCGCTCGTCAGGATTGGCCGTCTGTCTGTACAACCTGTTACGGAAGAAGAGTGGAACCTCGTCATGAAAATGGGGGGTATGGAATAATGGTTAATATGCGAATCAAAAAGATTGCTGCTTTCCTTATCGTGTTTCTTGTCATGGCCAGGAAATCCCCCGCGCAGCCCAATAGCGAATTGAAGGAATTAAAGGCTTTTGCCGACTCGGGGAAATCACACGTTTTTGATTCCTCCCAACGGCAAATCATTTACATGCCCGGCGACAATCTGCATTATCTGTATCCGTTGTATCAATTGCTTGGTGCCGAAAATAAATTCAGGAAAGAATTATCAGACCCCGTTTATTATGACATGTTAAGCCGCGCTGTTGCGCGCGCCGGCGATTATGCAGCAGCCCTCGAATATGAACAGATGACGGACACCACCCAGGTTTCTGAAGTGGAAAGAAGGCAGATATTCAAAAGTATCCAGGGTCTGGGGAATATTAAACATGCTGACGCGCGACGATACATTGGTTTTATCGCACCGGGGTACCGGGTTATTATGCTGAACGAAGCGTATGGCAAGCCCCAGCACCGTGCTTTTGCTATTTCTCTTCTGGATGAATTGTACAAAAAAGGGTTCCGTTATCTCGCAATGGAAATGCTGAATCCGGGACCCGATCAGGAACTGAGCAAGCTCACATATAAAACAGGCCTTGCTGCCACCGAGCCCGTCGCCGGGGAGATGGTTAGGATTGCCCTGGATATCGGTTTTAAACTTGTAGCTTATGATGACCCGGATGCAGCGAAGCATACAGCGCGCGAAAGAGATTCCATTGAGGCGTCCGGCCTCTTTCAGATTTTGAAGGAAGACAGCACCGCGAGAATTTTTGTTTATGCAGGCTATGGGCATATTGCAGAGAAAAGCAGCTCAGAGAAGTTTGTTCCTATGGCCATGGCTTTTAAAAGAATATCCGGTATTGATCCCCTCACGATCGACCAGACCGACATGTGCGAGAAAAGCAATTTTGGATTCGGAAGGGTTTTCTATGAAACCTATCTCCAAAAATATTCGATCAGCACGCCTTCCATCGCGCTTGCAGATGACGAACCGGTCAATGTAACGGGCAGTGATCTTTACGACCTTACGGTAATTCAACCGAGGACAGTGTTCCGCGATTTCCGGCCGACCTGGCTCAATCTGGACAACAGGAAACAACCTGTGTATATAAAATCTGCTGACAAAAATACTTTCCTCGTACAGGCCTATTACCAGTATGAATCCTTCAACAGCAGGCCCGGTCAGGTGGTTCCTGCAGATCAGACCTACCTTCAGACCGCCAAGGGAAATTATTTACTATACCTGCGGCGTGGTAAATACATTGTAATGTTCCGTGACATTCAGTATAAAACGCTGTATACGCAGCACGTTGAAGTCAACTAACAGTTTCGTGGAACCGAATTTCATGGCTTTCCAATTCTTTCAGCACCGGCCGATAGATTTCTGGCCTGACCGGTATATGCAATCCACGTAGCTCAATCTTATTTTCAAGAATTAGCCTGGCTGCGATACCAAGGGGAAGACCCACAGTTTTGGCCATCGCAGTTTGTCTGCTGTTTTCCCCTTTGACCATTAAGCTGCTTTTCACTGAATATTTTTTTTGCCCGTGGGTATAACCCAACTCATGAATCATAATAATCAGGTCTTTGTCACGCTCCTGCATTTGCCATTTGGATTCGATGAGAGATTGGAGAACATCCGCTGAAGTAGCAGCACCCTCTGGCAGCAAAACATCTTCGAACAGCCCGAGAAAATCAAAAAGTGGCTTGTTGAAAGCATTGACATAAGGCCTTAAATCCATACTCCACTGCATGATTGTCTTGACAGATGAGCCAAGAAGCTGGAGATCATCCGTTAATTTTGCTGCTACGATATCTTTCCAGGCCCTGCAAAAATCAGGATGCCGGAGCGTAGTCCTTAGAAAAGTCACCGCATCCTCCAGCCCGTACACGGAAATATATTCCAGTGAATCCCTGTTGGGATACCAGGCATAGGTTGCGCCAAGCCCGTCCTTAACAGTACCTGGGTTTTCAAAAATATGCTGGTAGGGGATCCGGCGAACTTTGTTTAGCTCCCTAAAAACCGCTCCCGCCGATCCAGCCCGGACCACGTTCCTGGAGTTCCAGCTGATTTTATAATGCCATGGATTATCGTCGCTCTCCGGGGCAATTAAACCTCCGGCATGCGATATGAAATATGATATTTCCCCTCCTTCAGTCCGGATGCGGTCAATTATAGACATTGCACTCATATGATCAATGCCCGGATCAAGACCCATTTCACCCAGAAATAAAAGTCCTTTTCTTTCTATTTCCGGTTGAAGTAACCTGATATTTTCATCTATATATGAAGCAGTTAAGAGATTTTTTGATTTAACCACACAGCTTCGGGCAACCAATATATGGAGTGCTGGAGGCAGAAGAGAGATAACCAGGTCGGATTTCTCAATAAGCGGGTCCCGCTCAAATTCATTTTGTGCATTTGCCTGAACCGGGCAGACACCTGTTAGGCCTGCCAGTTTTTTATGCAGCATGTCCGGGTTGTTATCTGCAACGGAAATGGTCCATTGATTCCTGAGGCAGATCCCTGAAAGATAATCAATCAGACAGGTAGCTGATTTTCCCGCACCGAAAAGCAGGATATTTTTCATGATCAATGATAAACCATTTCAACCAAAAAAAACAGCCCAACCCGGAGGTTGGACTGATTTTGGTTTTCACCATCCTTTCTGCATTATTTTATTCGGCCAATTTGATTTCCCCGAGATCGACGCGTTCCCCTTCAGAAACCAATACATTTTTTTCCACAGATCCCGAATTGGGTTCCTTCATGGCAAATATCACTTTCCACACACCAGGCTGAACACGCATTCCGAAGTGCCCGTCGTTGCTGACAGCCTTTACCGAATCATTTCCCCTGACTGCCACTACAGAGGGCGTAAAATTCGACGGATAAACGCTACCCTCAATCGATCCGCTGTGAATGACCCGTTCAGCATGAATTCCAATAATGACTACGATGATTATGCAGAGCTCCAATAATCCCCTTCTCATCTGATTAAATTGAACTGTTTCTGATAAACCTGAAAATTTTCTAAATAAAATCTAAGCCAGTCTTTGGAGTTACACAGGATGTGATTACGGATATATTACTTTTCAACTTTTATGCCAAGGAAAAATTACGTGGAAAAAAATCAGGTAACAAGTGGTTAAGCTTCACAAATTGGAATAGGACAAATCAATTTGCTGTGCATCAGCAATCGTTAGGCGACAGGAGATTTTCACACCCCGCGGGCATTTGGGTGCTTCAGCGGTAACGGTTGTCCCGGAAGCAAGATTATGAAAACTGATGTTTTCAGTTTTAAAGATTTTATTATTTCGCTGAATATAGTCAACCGCCACAACCACAAGGTCCATCGTCACTCCGGACCGGTTGGTAACTATCAGCGGAACCTCGGAAATTCCGCCCAATACACCTACTTTGTATTTTCCTGCTGTTATGATAAGGTAATCTGAGGGATCAGCTTTTATTTTTGCTGCCAGCGTGTTGTTCTTCTTCTCTGTTGCCTGCTGGTTTGCGGCTGAATCTGAAACTTTTAATACGGGAATCTGGATGGCAGCCAGATGTTGCGAATCTTTTTTTGCAAAGGGTATGGGCCCTGTTTTCTTTTTATTTTTTAAACCTGCTGTAATAATCATTTCCGGATGGTTGCCGGCATCCCGGGGTTTTAAGCCCTGATCTGGTCCCGTACCCGTAACCGATTCAGGCTGCAACTGATTTGTCCGGAGCCGGGTTTGCAATTTCCTGGGCCGGACAGGAGTTTGGGTAGAAATTGCATTTGCTGAGTAAAAAATTCTACGATTTGAGATAAAAAATCCTGTCATCATACCAGCCAGGAACATCAGAAGGACGCTAAAAATGAGCAGGCTTTTCCCGGTGGAACGTTTAGGCCTCACCGTGATCTTATTTTCATCAGGCAGCCTTATAGGTTCCTCCCAATCTATTCTAAAGCCTTCGGGCTTCTGGGATACTGAAACAACGCCGGAAAGCCTTTTTTCAAGGGCAGGGTGGTTTACGTAAACCGATTGATTGGGCAAAATAATACGCGGTGGGCTAATGGCTGCCTCCCTTTTGGCGGTTTCCGAATCAGGTCTTTTAAAAAAGCGATCGTATGGCTGTTCCGGAACAGCAGGGGCAAAGGAGGTGAATTCAGTGATTTCGCCTGGATAACGCCAGGCAGCGCTTTTTCCTTCAATCCATACGAGATCGTAGGATTTGAGGGACATGCGTTTGATCTCTTCAATAGTGAATGGTCCCGTTTGTTTATTGTTACGCAACAATAAATAAGTACTCATATTCCAGCTTAAGAAAAGTTAAGGGGCGACAATCCAACGTCCAGTCAAAAATACCTAATTTTTTTGTGAAGGCAACGTTATAACGCCTGGGGCGCAGGGTTACCTAGTAATAAAAGGGATGAAACCGGAAACCCTTCAGCCCGCTCCATTCCAGAGTTGGGGCTGGTATTTTTGAAACCCGCGTCAGGTACGCCGCCGTATTAAAAGGGGCCGAAGAGGTTGGTATCCGGAAAAGGTCTGCATCGGGCGAAAAATAAAACTGCCTGTACCTGGGAAAGGAGGGTATTTTAACGCCATTGACGGAATCCGGGTTTGATCTGGCACCAATCATACCCTCAGCGCCATATCCCAGGTTCATGTTGAGCCAGCAGGGATAATCCGTTTTTGAAGGGAGAAAGGAAGCCACGTTGAAAGATAGCCAGTAGGTCTGACCGTTATAATCCTTGATCATTCTCGAAATCAGGTTTTTTCCCAGCTCGGAAGGATAGTACTGGGCGTAAATGGTTGTATGAAAAGAGAACTTCAGCGAGATGCGTTGCTGATTCCATACTTTTTGCTGGGCAGCAAAGAGGGCTGTGCCAAATAAATTGGCCAACATATCGCCTTTTGAGAAGCCCCATTTGGAAGAAAATCCATCCAATATTTCAATGATGGACATATAGCTGATTGCGGTTACCGATCCGATGGCAATGGAAGCATCATTTTTCACCCCGCACCATCGCATGAGGTCATATTGTATTGTGCCAATATTGTAAGCAGTCGTTGCATGTCCTGCTTTATCCATCTGAAGCCATTCTTCATTGTCATTAAAAAAATGAAACCGGCTTCTTGGATGTTTGCGGTACCATAAAAAATACAGGCCAGCAGAGATCGCCACGCCACTCGCCAGTTCGGTTATGATTACGGTACGCATCCTGCCTGAATTATATTCGGATGCCGGTGGCAAAAAATCGCTCTGGGCCCGCGAATGCTGAAAATCAAATACAAAAACCATTAAAAAACTGATACGCAAAAGCGCATTCCCAACGATGCATCTGGATAAGAAATATGCCTTCAATCAGCAATGAATTTTAGCCGGTACCAATGGAAATGAGATTTTGTTTCGTACAAAAATCAATACCTTAGGTTCAAATTTAAAGCAAGTTTTATGGATGGAGCCATTCTGGCCAAAGTGAATAGCTGGTTAACCGGGAATTATGATGAAAATACAAAAGCAGAAATTGTCAGGCTGCAAAAGGAAAATCCGGAAGAACTTACAGAAAGCTTTTACCAGAACCTGGAATTCGGAACCGGCGGATTGCGCGGCATTATGGGCATAGGCACTAACCGGATCAATAAGTACACAATAGGCATGGCCACCCAGGGTTACTCGAATTACCTGAAAAATTCCTTTCCTTCCCAGATGGTTAAAGTGGCCATTGCGCATGACAGTCGAAATAGCAGCCGTTTTTTTGCTGAGACTGCCGCCAAGATATTTGCGGCCAATGGGATCAAGGTTTTTCTTTTCCAATCCCTCCGGCCAACTCCAGAACTCAGTTTCACCATCCGTTATCTGGGCTGCCAGGGTGGTGTGGTTTGTACGGCCTCCCACAATCCCAAGGAATACAATGGATACAAAGCTTATTGGAATGACGGCGGGCAACTGGTGCCGCCGCACGACCATAACGTGATTGCTGAAGTGGAAAAAATCAGCTCGGTGGACGAAGTCAGGTGGACTGGTGGCGAATCACATATCACCATGATTGGAAAGGAAATTGATGAAGCTTATATCAGTATGGTCAAAAACCTTTCTGTATATCCGGAAATCATAGAACTCCAGCACAACCTGTGCATCGTTTACACGCCGATCCATGGAACCGGCATCAAGCTGGTTCCCGATGTTTTGCAACGATTTGGATTCAGCAATGTGCACGTGGTGGATGAGCAGGCCGGGCCGGATGGTAATTTCCCCACCGTTTTGTATCCTAACCCCGAAGAAAAGGAAACGATGAGCCTGGGATTGAAAAAAGCTCGGGAAATCGATGCGGACATATTACTGGGAACCGACCCCGACGCAGACCGCGTCGGGGTCGGCGTTAAGAATGACAGGGGAGAATGGATTCTTCTGAATGGCAATCAAACCGCGGTACTGGCTTTTAATTATCTGATAGAAGCCCGAAAGGTAAAAGGAATTGCACAGCCGAATGATATCGTAATAAAGACAATCGTAACTACGGATATGATCGACGATATCGCCAGGGAAAGTAACATTAAATGTTACAATGTGCTTACCGGATTTAAGTGGATTGCTGAATTGATAAAAGAAAAGGAGAAAACAGAAAATTATGTGATTGGCGGGGAGGAAAGCTATGGATTGATGATCGGTTCAAAACTTCGGGACAAAGATGCCGTGAGTGCAGTAGCAATCCTATGCGAAATGGCCGCATACGAAAAAAATAGAGGCAAGACCTTATATGAGAAATTAATTGACCTCTATCTTCAATTCGGGTTTTATAAAGAATTCCTGATCTCGATCACCAAAAAAGGAATGGATGGTCAGAAACAAATTGCCGATATGATGAGCACCTTTCGTCAAAATCCTCCGTCAACCATCAATGGGTCAGCCGTGATTCGCCTGCTCGATTACGAAACCCGTAAAGAAAAGAATCTTGGCACGGGCGAAACCAGGAATATCGAATTGCCGGCGAGTAATGTACTTCAGTTCATCCTGGAAGACGGAAGCAAGATTTCCGCGCGACCATCGGGGACCGAACCCAAAATCAAATTCTATTTCAGTGTAAACGATAAATTAAAAACCATATCCTCCTTTCATGCCATGGATGATTTATTGCAAAAAAGAATCGATGGCATCATCAGCGATATGAAGCTCATGTAGCTGCCTGCATTGCCTGATGATGGTCCACATCAACTTTCAACTTTTTCAGAAATCCTGCCAGTCTTTTTATTTTTAATGATCACTTTTTTCGCGCCATAGTGCGTCATTTCTTCTTTGATCAGGTAATGATCCCCGTCATATTCCACGAGATGACTGTCTTTACCGATTCCGGTCCGGCCCCTCCAGATATCCAGCTGTACGGGCTCCCACAATTTTGTTTTTGCTGACTTGTACGCCGCATCCAGGATAGCGTTCACTACATAGCCATCGTAGAAAGTCTCTTTTGGCGCCTTTCCCTTCTCCATTGCGTTGAACATATCGGTAAACATATGGTTGTACCCCAGATCGTTGAGCTCATCGCCAACAGGAAACAGCCAGCCGGTATTTGATTCCGCTTTTTCCGAAACATAATCGGCTCCCTTTCCGGTAGTGAACATTTCCAGCCCCGTTCTTAAAAAATTATTTATCCAGATAGTTCCCTCTGTGCCCATGACCTCATCCCGTAAATCGAGTCCCCCGCGAAAGGTCCAGCTTACCTCAAACTGCCCGATGGCGCCATTTTCATATTTAACCAACCCTATGGCATGGTCTTCCGCTTCAATTGGCTTCACTTGTGTATCAGCCCAGCACATCACTTCCACCGGCCTGATGTCTTTACCAATAAAACTCCTTCCGATTTCCACACAGTGGCAGCCCAGGTCGAGTATACAGCCGCCACCGGCCTGCTCCAGATCCCAGAACCAGTCACTGTGGGGACCAGGGTGCGTTTCTCTGGATTTGGACCACAGGATCCTACCCAGGGCCCCATTCTTCACGCTTTCATATGCTTTCAGAAATTTGGGAGTATACACAAGGTCCTCCAGGTATCCGTTGAAAATTCCTGCTTTTTCAACTGCTTCAAGCATTCGCTTCGCTTCCGCTGCATTGCGGCCCAGGGGCTTAGTGGTAATAACCGCTTTCTTGTGTTTGCAACAGAGCATAACAGCAGCCTCGTGCAGATTATTCGGAAGAGAAATACAAACCACGTCCACTTCAGGGTGGGAGACTGCTTTTTCCATATCTGTTGCCCAGAAAGAGCATCCATAATCGGAAGCAAATTTTTTCGCACTCTCTTCGCGGCGCGAATAAATAAATACGATACGGTCCTGGCTTCTCTGTCCCTGCAATGAGTCGGCATAAAACCTGCCGATAAATCCTGAACCTAACATGGCAATTCTCGTCATGACTTCTTATTTAAATGATGATTAAAAGAGAATCATTGGCCGCTGATTGCTGCGGCCGCCCGTTTCTCGCGAAAAAATAAAATAAAATATATGAGTACCCCGAGGGCAATATATGCCGGAACATACCAGATCTTCAGCCAGTCATGGCCCGCGCCTGCTTTATAATTATCCACCACAAAACCGGAAAACCAGGTACCGATAAACATGCCAACACCATAAGTTGCAAAAGTAAACAGACCCTGCGCCGCATTCTTTATTCCAGCACCGGCTTTTTTCTCCGTGTACATATATCCGGTAACGAAAAAGAAATCGTAACAAACACCATGAAGAATGATACCGGCATACAACATCCACAAATGACTTCCCAGGTTCCCATAAGCAAAGCAGACATACCTCAGCATCCAGGCGGTCATTCCCATCATCAACATTTTTTTTACCCCGATCCTGTTAAACAAAAAGGGAATGGCGAGAATAAACAATCCCTCCGAAAACTGGCCGAGGATCATTTTCGAAGCAGCATTTTTCATTCCGATCTCGTTTAAAAAATCATTGGCAAAGCCATAATAAAATGAAAGTGGGATGCAAACAAGGATAGCCGCGATGAAAAACACCAGGTAAGAACTACTCTTAAAAAGAACAAAAGCGTCTGGTCCCAGGGCCTTTGTTGCCGTAACCTCTATTGATCTCGCTTTGGGTGCTGTGTTGGGAAGAAAAAAACTGATCAAACCAAGCAGGGCCGAAGCGCCCGCGGCGAGATAAAAAGTATTGAGCAGGGTAATGCCTGACTTCTCCCATTGCAAGCCGCCGATCAGCAAGCCTGCAACAATCCATCCCAGGGTCCCGAAAACACGTATCCACGGAAACTGCCTGCCCGGGTCGCTCATCTGATAAAAAGCAATACTGTTGGACAAAGCAATGGTGGGCATATACAACAAGGAATAAACCAGGATTATCCAATAAAACGGCGAATTCACCGAAACGGTTGTTGCAGAAAATAAGAGGACTGCACCTGCGAGATGAAGTACGCCCATAATACGCTGCGCGGCAAAGAACCGGTCTGCAATCAATCCGATAAAAAATGGAGAGATCATCGTGGCAATAGCCAGGGCGCTGTATGCTGCCCCGATCTGAACGCCGGTAGCATGCAGGTTAGTCCCCATGTAAGTGCTCATAGTCACGTACCAGGATCCCCATACAAAATATTCCAGAAACATCATCAGGCAAAGAAGAAAAACGGTAATCGACTTCATGAAATATAATTTATAATGGGAGGATTCAACCGAAGTGAAAAGTTACTAATGAAAAGACGCATTGTAAAAAATTCTTCAATTATCTTGCAGTGTATGCGTGTGTTATCCGATTCTTACCGCCATAAGGGTCTAAGAAAACAACTGGTAGCGCTGATCAGGAAAAAGGGAATCACGGATGAGCTGGTGCTGGCCGCCATCATGGAGATCCCGCGCCATTTTTTTATTGATTCAGCTTTCGACCAGATTGCCTACGAAGACCGTGCCTTCCCAATCGCTGAGGGTCAAACAATCTCACAGCCATATACGGTTGCCTATCAGACCCAATTGCTGGAGATGAAACCGAACGAGAAAGTACTTGAAGTGGGCACGGGCAGTTCTTATCAGGCATGTGTGCTGGCTGAACTGGGCGCCCAGGTGTATACTATTGAAAGACAAAAGAATATTTTTGAACAGAACAAACAATTCAGTTATCCCAGGAAATATCCGTCAATCCGGTTTTTTTACGGGGATGGCTATGAAGGGCTTCCGACTTTTGCTCCATTCGATAAAATCATTGTTACAGCAGCGGCGCCTGAAATTCCTCAAAAATTACTTCATCAGCTGAAACCAGGAGGCAAAATGGTAATACCGGTAGGAGACGGCAAAGTGCAAAGGATGGTTCGCGTTAATAAATACCCGGATGATTCCGTGCTGGAAGAATCATTTGATGATTTCTCATTTGTCCCGATGCTCCAGGGGAAAAATAATTGATCCACTTCATGACACCCGAGAGACTGCAACGGCTCAGACAGGTCCTGGATAATCGCCAGAACGACCTTACGGTGGTGTTGGAAAATGTTTTTGACCCTCATAATATTTCCGCCGTCATGCGAACTTGCGATGCTGTCGGAATACAGGAAATCAGCGTATTAAACACCCGTATCGGGCCCCATAAAAAATGGGGAGCAAAAAGCAGCAGCAGTGCGGCCAAATGGATGACAATTCATCAGTATTCTGATCCCGTTGAGTGTTTCAGCTCACTGCATAAAAAATATGAACTGATCTTGACTACGCATCTATCCTCAGACGCCATATCCATGTATGAAATTGATTTCACACGACCAGTTGCCCTGGTTTTCGGAAATGAACATGATGGCGTCAGCGAAGAAATCCGTCACCTGGCAGATGGGAATTTCGTGATACCCCAGGTAGGGATTATCAGATCCTTGAATATTTCCGTTGCCTGCGCAGTTACACTCTATGAGGCATTCCGGCGGAAACAATCCGCCTACCATTATGATAGGGTAAAATTACCGCCCGCGCAATATGATCAATTGCTGAAAGAATGGATTGAAATTTGAAAATTCTTAACAAAATGCCACATACCATCAAGTTAATCCTCATTGCCGGTTTTATTGCCGGAACATTGGACGCACTCGCAGCCGTTTTCTTCTTTACACCGGCGATCACAATGGAAAATATCAGTAAGATTTTTGAGGGTATCGCGAGCGGATTGTTTGGAAAAAACGCTTATTCGGGGAATTCATTTTATCCGGTGGCAGGATTACTTCTTCATTATCTTATTGCTTTTATCTGGACTGTACTTTATTTTATCATATCCCGTTTTTTGCCGCGAAATTATATTTTGCTCAAAAGCATTGGCATCGGTATCGTTATTTTTATTGTGATGAATTATGTCGTGGTGCCCTTATCGCAGGCTCCGGTTTTCCACTACCTCGTTAAGGACGCCATCTTTAGCATATTGATCCTTAGCGTAGCCATTGGCTTACCACTTAGTCTTATTATAAGAAAACGTTCAACAGATCAGGAGTGAGCGCGCGGCAGAACGCCGCCGAGGGCTTGTCGGAATCTAAATTTAGATTGATTCTGCCTTACGCACTCAGCGATATGCGCTCTTCGTTAAGCGTTGACCGTTTTAAAGAATGTATGCTTACGTTCAGCTCGTATCCTATCAGCAGAATCATAGAATTAATATATACGACCACCATGAGGATAAGGATTGTGCCGATAGAACCATATACCTTATTGTAGGTTCCAAAATTATTGACCCAGAAGGAAAATGCAAAAGTGACAAAAATCATTAACATCGTTGCAAGCAGGGTTCCGGGAGAATAAAACCTCCATTTTTCCTTCAATGCAGGTGCGTGGCGGTAGATGAAAGCAATGGAAAAATAAAAAAGGGGAATGATCACGAACCAGCGAACGGTTTTAAAAACGCCTCTCATGGAATGATTCCGGATATTCAACTCCCTGAACAGGAGCCGAAGCAATTCATCCTGAGTAACGAGAATAATAACGGAACCAATCACCAGGAGGAACACCACCAGGGTCAGGCGAATGGCTATTATACGGTTTTGAAGAAAATTCCTTTTTGTATAATGGATCAGGGATTTGTTGAAAGAACGCATGAGTCCGAGCATGGCATTCGAAGAATAAAATAGAGCCACGATAAGTCCGACGGAGAGCAATCCTCCCCTTGGCTTGTTGAGAAAATCATTTAGAAAATCACTCACCAGCTGATAGGTGTTCTGATTGGGTGTGATCTCCCGGGTTAGCATGAGCAATTGTCTGGTCAGCTTCTTAGATACCGGCAGATAGGGAATCAGGGTGCAGATAAAAATGGTCCCTGCAGGAATAGCCATTAGAAAGCTGAAGGCGATGGATCTGGCACGGTCATTTAATCCCACCTTTTTCACCTGGCTACTAAAAAAAACCACCACCTCATAAAGTGATGCGCCTTCAAAGCCAGGAAGAAATATGTTTTTGGCTTTGTCGGTGGTCCACCTCGACAATTTATTGTTCTTTATGATTTTTTCCAGGTTTGTCATGGACTCCCTTTGGCTTCCCCGCCGATACGCATTTGTTCATCGAGGGCCTTTTGATATTCCCGCGCATATTGAAGGTGCTCAGCAAAAGTTTCGGCAAAATGAGAATAGCCGGAAAAATCGGGCTTGGCGACAAAATATAAATACCTGGTATCCGGTGCGTTCAGAACGGCTTCAATTGTTTCCCTGGAAGGCGTGCAAATCGGTCCGGGAGGAAGACCGGGGTTCATATAGGTGTTATAAGGCGATGGCACAGTCAGGTATTTTGAATACACTCTCTTCAGTTCAAAATTTCGAAGAGCAAATTTTATTGTCGGGTCAGCGGCCAGTTTCATTCCTCCGGCCAGCCGGTTGAGATAAACGCTTGCTATTTTTGGTTTATCATCTTTGCGTGTGGTTTCTTCTTCAACGATAGAGGCCAGAATATATGCGGAAATAGGACTGAGATGATGTGCTTCCGCCAGATGCATGCGTTCAGGCGTCCAGAATTCGCGGGAAGTGGCTTCCATTTTCCTGAAAACCCGGGATACTGTAGTGTTCCAGAAATAGGTATACGTGTCGGGGAAAATGGCGGTCATTACCGTATTGCTGTCGAGTGCATAGGTTTTCAGCGAGTCGTCATTATTGAGATAGGCCATGAAGGCAGCGGAATCGCATTCCAGCTTTCGCCCGATCATACCTGCGAGATCGGATTTGGTCCGCAACTTTGTGATGGTCAGGTTTATCGGAACCTGGTGACCGTTCCGCAGTATTTTCAGAAGATTGAGGAGGCTCATTCCGGATTCTATTTCATATTTACCGGCTCTGATTTTCTCAGGATAACCTGTTCGTCCTGCCACCCAGTCAAATACTGACGGATAGCTGAGTACGTGGTCCTGCTTCAGCCTGGAGAGCATAGCTTCATAGCTCATACCCGTGCGGATATATAAATCGTATTTACCACCGCCAAAAGCCGTAGCTGATCCAAATAATAAATAACCCGCTATGGCAGCTGCAATAAGAACGGCAATGAGGAAAATAAGGAATAGCTTTTTCAATGTATTTGGATTAGGCTTCAAAATAAACAAAAAAGCCCTGTCATTGGAATGACAGGGCTATCAATAACGTTTATTGGGCATATATTATTTTCCTGCCGGAATCTGGGGCAGGTTTCCTGAAGGGACAGAAGTAGGCGTTGCCTTTACGTCTCTAACCCGGTTTGTACCTGCTCTGGGAATAAACAAGGTGGAAAAAATACAAAATAGAGCTACCACTACCGCCAGTAACCAGGTTCCCTTTTCCAGCACGTTATTAGTCTGCTTTACACCCATGAACTGATTACTGAATCCGGCAACGTTTCCTGCAAGGCCGCCGCCCTTCGGGTTTTGAATCAGGATGATCAGCCCGAGTAATATGCAAGCCAGTAAAAGAAGGATAACAAAAAAGATCATGATAAAGAGGCTTTTAATTGCTCAATTCTGGATGCAAAATAAGCGCTTTTAGGAGGATAAATCAAACTTAATTTCTGGTAAAGCGCAATGGCATTCTCATACATCCCCTGCTTGGCCAGCACTTCTGCCATAGTCTCGGTCAGAATATCCCTGTCTTCTATGGAACTTGCCGCAAACCGGCGGATTCGTTCTGCTTCCCGGTCGTCGGGTTTTTCGGCGAGAGCCTGGGCGGGAAGTCTTTTCATCACCTTGAGCCAGTCGGTGAAACTTTTCAGCTGCCTGCCAAACTGATCTGTGGGATGATCTTCAACGGTCAGCCCGATTCCCTGTGAAGCGAAATAATCGATCATGTGATATGGCTCTAAAACAATCGACTCTGCTTTTTTTGAGTCGAACGGGGCATGAGGCTCCTTGATGGTTGATAGTTGATGGTTGATGGTTGATCCGGATTCTGCAAATTCCACATGTATTGGTTCTGCGGGCCGGGGATCTTCGTATTTTTCATTTATTGAAATTGCCTCTCCCGGCTCATTGTTTTCTTCGTTGATGGCCTCGTTCCCCGCGGCGAATCCTGGAGGGGGTGATGATTCATGGTTGACGGAAGATTCTGCTTCTGCAAATTCTTCATTTATTGTTTCTGCAGGCCGGGCTTCTTCGTATATTTCGTTAACAATTATTGTTTCCTCTCGAGCCGCGAATTCTTCATTTATTGTTTCTGCTGGCCGGGCTTCTTCGTAATGCGCATTAACTGTGGTTGTTTCTTCAGGAGCCGCGAATTCTTCATTTATTGTTTCCGCAGGCTGCGGTTCTTCGTATTTTTCGTCAACAATAGTTGTTTCCGCCGCGAATTCTTCATTTATTGTTTCTGCTGGCCGGGGTTCTTCGTATTTTTCATTAACAGTTGTTGTTTCCTCAGGAGCGACAAATTCTTCGCTGATGACCTCGCTCCCGGAAGCGAAACGTAGGTGGGTTGATGCTTGAAGGTTGATGGGAGATTCCGTTTCTGCAAATTCTTCATTTATTGTTTCTGCGTTCTGGGCTTCTTCGTATTTTTCATTCACAGTTGTTGTTTCTTCCGGAGCCGCGAATTCATCGTTGACGCTCTCGTGTCCCAAGGCAAAACCCAGAGGGGTTGATGCCTGATGGATGACAGGAGATTCTATAATTGCCTCATCATGCTCCTGATATTCGCTGAAGGTTGACGCCTGATAGTTAACAGGAGGTTCCGTTTCCTGGTATTCCTCAGCAATTGCCCCGGCTGGCTGCGGTTCATTGAATTCCTGAATGAATGTTGGAATGGACGGTTCCTCATTGGCATATTCTTCACTGATTTCGATTGCCGGTTGAGGTTTTTCAAAGTTAGATGCGTGATCAGGGATCAGAAAGTTATCGCCTGTAACAGGCATTTCGTTCTCTTCCTCGAGCAGGGATTGTAACCAGACCGGATTGTTAAAATACAAAGCCGTTTTCATCGTCTCCCTGAGATAAGCCTGATCATTTTCCAGCTTTAATTTTTTTGAAAGCAGGAAATGGGCCGCATTGAAGGATGGAAATTCGTTGATTACCGAATGAATTTCTTCCAGTGAAATTTCCTCCAGATTTTGTTTTCCAAATATGGAATCTAACAGGGATGGCATGCTGCTTGTCATCTGAAATAGAATTACCAGTTAGAAAAAAGGCGGTTAAAAATATCATCCGTCATATCACTGACAATCATCGGTGTCAGGGTTGCCTGGGCATCGTTCAGCGTCTGGGACGCGGAAAATTCAAAATTCCGGCTCACGTCCGCTTCAAAATCAGGTGTTCCCAGTTTCTGATCATTTAGCCGGTTCTTCAGGGAAATGTGCACACTCACAGTTAACCGGTTCGTGGAAGCTGTCTGATTGGACACGCCTGAAGTACTCACTGTATAATCCGAAATATATGCCGTCACATCGTAGTCCGCATCATCCGATTGTACCTGGGTGAGTTTTGTTTGACTATTTACTTTCTGCTTCAGTTTATCGGTTAGTTGCGGACTCAGTGTCGGATCCACGATACGTGCTCTGTTTTCAATAAATCCGATACGGATGGTCTTCACCTGAGGTGGGATGGAGACATCCTTAAATGAATAAATCTTGCAGGAACCCATGCATATAAAAAACACAACAAGCAGGATTGCAGGGCGAATGCCGGAAAAAAAATTTCCACCTGGCTTAATCGTTAATGTCATATTCCTTTAGTTTTCTATAAAGAGTCCGTTCGCTGATCCCCAGATCCGATGAAGCGTCCTTGCGTTTTCCTTTATGCTTTTTGAGCGCCTTTACGATCAATTCCTTTTCCTTGTCCACAATACTCAGTGATTCTTCCACTACCTCGTGCTGATGAATGTTATTGTTTCCATTGTTGTGAATCACAACAGGCTGCGCGCTGTATTGGCTGGAAGGCATTCCCGATCCATAGTGTTCCTGGGGATTAAGTTCCTTCATTTCATGGGCAAACGCATTATGGGTATCTGCAGCCAGTGCAGGGTTTTTAAGTATCTCCAGGAACATTTTCTTCAGTTCCGTGACATCTTTTTTCATATCAAAAAAAAGTTTGTACAAGATTTCCCTTTCATTGGAAAAATCATTTGGTGCATGTCCGTTTGCCGTCGGCACCACCATCGGAAGCCGGTTCCCGGTGTTTTCCGGAATAAACCTGCTGAGCTGGCTCATCGAGATCAGTTTGTCTTCTGAAAGTACCGAGATCTGCTCGGCAATATTCTTTAACTCCCGCACATTCCCCGGCCAGCTGTAATTGATTAACAGATTTTTTGCATCTTCATCCAGCTGAACGGGAGAGGTTTTATAACGTTCAGCAAAATCCACGGCAAATTTTCTGAACAACAGGGGAATATCTTCTTTACGGTCACGAAGGGAAGGAACCCTGATGGGTACAGTACTTAAACGGTAATAGAGATCCTCCCTGAATTTACCGCGGTCCGTTAGTTGAAGAAGATCCTTATTGGTAGCAGCGATCACCCGGACATCCGTTTTCTGAACCTTGGATGAACCGACACGGATAAATTCACCTGCTTCAAGCACGCGAAGCAACCTGGCTTGCGTTCCCAGGGGAAGCTCGCCAATTTCATCCAGGAAAATAGTACCGCCGTTCACGGTCTCAAAATAACCCTTGCGCGAATCCACCGCTCCTGTAAAAGACCCTTTTTCGTGCCCGAATAATTCCGAGTCTATGGTTCCTTCAGGAATTGCGCCGCAGTTTACTGCAATAAAAGGATTGTGCTTTCGGGCCGACAAGGAATGAATGATATGCGAGAATGCTTCCTTACCAACACCACTCTCCCCAAAAATTAAGACGGTCAGGTCGGTATTAGCTACCTGCGTGGCCACAGTTAGCGCATAGTTCAACTCGGTGGCGTTCCCGATGATACCAAACCTGTTTTTTATTGACTGAAGTTCCATGTTTTCAAATAATTAATGCGTGCATTCAACCGGAATCCTCAGACAGATCCCTCTTCAAGCTTTTGAAATCGCTTCCCCTATCAGCGTTGCTCCGGTGCTACGCCCAATCTTCACATTGGCATACTCACCCTTTGTGAGTGTATGGCCAAGTTTCGGAAAAACCACCACTTTGTTCTGGTCGTTGCGCCCCATCCAGTCGGTATTACTTTTTTTTGAGTCCCCTTCAATGAGTACTTTGGAAATAATGCCAATGTCCTTCATGTTGCTCGACCGGGACATCCTGTTTTGGGTCTTCACGATTTCATCAAGTCTTCTTTTTTTCTCTGCCTCGGGAATATCATCCGTGTATCTTTTGGCAGCAAGTGTTCCGGGTCGCTCACTGTAAAAATACATGTAGCTCATATCGAACTTTGCATCCTCCATAAGTGACAAAGTTTCCGCGTGATCATCTTCCGTTTCGGTACAAAACCCGGATATAATATCTGAACTTATACCGCAATCCGGAATGATTTCACGGATCCTGTTTGTCCTGGCCAGATACCATTCCCGCGTATAGCCCCGGTTCATGAGCTGTAAAATGCGATTGGATCCGCTTTGAACAGGAAGATGTATATAATTACAGATATTACCGTGCCTGGCGATCGTGAATAACACTTCATCCGTAATATCTTTTGGATGGGAAGTGGAAAATCTTACTCTCAAATCCGGTGAAATGCAGGCGACCTTTTCCAGGAGCATAGCAAATGTGACATCCTCTTCCTTTTCCGAATACCAATGATAGCTATCCACATTTTGGCCGAGCAGGGTCACTTCCCGGTATCCTTCCACAAACAATTCGGTGCACTCGTGAATGATGGATCCGGCATCACGGCTCCTTTCCCTGCCCCGCGTAAAAGGCACTACGCAAAAGGAACACATGTTGTTGCAACCACGCATGATACTCACAAAGGCATTGACACCATTGCTGTTGAGCTTTACAGGTGAGATGTCGGCATAGGTTTCCTCCCGGCTGAGCAGTACGTTAACTGATTTCTGACCATCTTCTGCGGCATCAATCAAAACCGGAAGGGTTCGGTAGCTATCGGGTCCCACGACCAGATCAACCAGCTTTTCTTCCTCTAAAAGCTTTGCTTTCAGCCTTTCGGCCATGCATCCCAGCACCCCGATAAGCAGGCCAGAATTTGATCTCTTGGCCTGCCGGAAAATATGGAGCCTGCTCCGGATGGTCTGCTCTGCCTTTTCCCTGATTGAACAGGTATTGATAAGTACAACATCAGCCCGCCGGAAGTCTGTTGTTGCCTCAAACCCGCTTCCGCCCAAAATGGAAGCTACAATCTCACTGTCAGCAAAATTCATTGCACAGCCATAGCTTTCAATATAAAACTTTCTGACAGGTAATGCAGCGGGGCCGGACTCCGGCACCCGGGGCCCAGCCTGTATTCCTTCATCATGCAACCTTGCGGTGAGTACTTCCATGAGTGGTTCATCCATTATGGACTGCAAAATTAATTAAAAGAAAGGAGAAATGACAGGATGACAGGGGAGGGGAGAATATGGAGCGGAAGACGGGGCTCGAACCCGCTACCTACAGCTTGGGAAGCTGTCGCTCTACCAGGTGAGCTACTTCCGCTTATTTGATAAAGATCGTTATACCGGCGATTGGAGCTAAGTTAAGCATTAGAGAAATAAAAAATTCCTGTTTGGGAAAGGGATGAACCCAATCCTCACGACATTCTAAAAAAAATCTCACTTACTATAAGAACGAATCTCACTTGCCACGGGGCCCGGCATAAACTGCCAATAAAGAGGCAATTCCTGCTTTTTAGAATTAATTGCCCGATTGCAGGTTTTCCGGCAATTACAAAGCCGTAAATTCGTTTTAATATCTCCAAAACCTGCATTCATGAAAAGAAATCTGCTTACGGTTTCCATTGTCATTTCCTTTTGCCTTGCTATTTCCTGCAAGAAAAATAATAATGATACAGCAGCAAATAATCTCGCCGGTAACTGGAAATTTACATCCATGACTGCACAAACGGAGAGTGATAACCAATATTCTGACGGAGGAATTTTGTACAAAACCGTTACTATTTCCCAGTATACGACCTTAAATAATAAAGGGACTGTTGTGATTACTTCCTCCTCGATGAATAGTGATAGTATTGCTTATGCTGTCTCCACCAATGCCACAGCTTATAATTATCAGAATGGCACGTTGACGGATTCCACCGTTTATCCCTTGATTTTTTCGGTTTCGCCAACCAGCATTGCCGTTACTTATAATCTGATCGGAAAGGATTCTATCTATTTCCCGGGCGGGGGACTTTTTGGTGTTCCGGGATCATCTTCCGGATCCGGAGCGAAATATACCGTAAACGGAAATGCACTTAATTTAATCACTACAATTGTACAAGATTCAACCAATTCTTCTTATGGGATTCCCATAACTGTTCACCTTACGGCCACGGTAAATTCTGTGTTAACTAAACAATAAACCAGGCCCTAATCCGCTAATTCCTTTAGCGCGATCCGGTTTTTCAACCAGCTATCCTTTAACGGAATGATCCAGTTTTTCACGAGATCCGTCTTTGTTTGAATGGTATTATTAAAGTAAAGCGTATCCGGCTTTATAAATCCATTTTCCAGGGCGTATATTAATTGCGTGTAAGGCAGAAGTTGGATTTTATCTTTTACAAGGAAAGCCAGGGATTGACGGTCAAACAAGTGTACCTGAAACCGGGACTCGATTGATTTTATTAATCTCACGGAACTGTCCGTGCTGCAGCCTCCCACAGAAGTTGCCGTTTCGTCTGCCATGAAAATGATAAATTGCCCGAAGAATACAGTTGAAAATCCTTTTACCGGTTCACCGTGCGATTCCCAATTGTGCGTAAAGTAACTTAATTCATCCTCCAGCAAAAGCAATTCCGAAACCGTAAACAAACGGTTGGATTGATAAATCCAAACCCGCGAACTCCCGTGAAACTCTCCAGGTAACAGATTAAGGTAATCGAGATTCATAATGTAAAAATAATTCTTTTTATGGTGAATACGAAACGAAGGGAATAAGTTGGCCGGAACCGGTTTGTCAACGAATATGCATGTGCACTAAATTACAATGACCTCTCCTCCCTGGATTTGAAGCTGAATTCGCAGATGATTGATTTCTTTCATTTTCAGTTGAATATCTTTCTTCAAATTAAGTATTAGTGGCTGAAGGTTTTTTTGGCTTTGCCGGATAAGTATGCTGTTTTCTTTTTCCAGGCCACGCAGGGTACTTAATTTGGAGCATATTTCTTTATTAAGCCTGGCCTGCATTTCTTCAGTTTTAATCCTGCTGATAACCGCCAGTGCACTCAGTTGATTTTGCAAAAGCAAATCCGGCTTCAATGTATCCGTTGCGGGCTGATAGAAAAAACTCGCTGATGGAACATAAGGAGCACCAACAAGGTCCGCTGCCACCGGGGGTTGGGGGTCAGGAGCCTTTTCATTAGAATAATTCCGCACTTCATTTTGATCCGCGTAGTGAAGCTGAGCATTGGCCTTCGCCTCATCCATCTTCATAAGGAGCAGAGGATCTTCCGTGCCTATATCTATTTTTTGATGTTTTACCTTGATTGTATGTCTCCTCATCCTGAAAACGAAAACAGAAGATTCAATCAGCCTTGGCCTGGTTCTGACCGATTCAGGAGTTTTACTTAATTCTCCGGCAGGCAGGTTGGATTTCTCACTGATCGTCATAAAAGTAGCCGCGGTTGCGGCCATCAGGTTCGCCTTGCCTTGAAAGCCAGTGCCTGGTGCAGGGAGGCGGGAAACGGAATTTATCGTAAAAATAAACAGAGCCGCGATCAGACTAAAATACATCAAAGGTGAAAACGGATTTTTGTTTGAGACAGGTTGTCCGACAACACGACGGATTCTGTTCACCAGCAAGCGTGGGTTATGACCATTTGCAGCCATTGCAAAAGAATGAGGAAACTGTCTGAATTTCTCAAGGGTAAACAAGGCTTCCGCATATACCGGCGGCGGATAATTCCATTGCAAAACCCCGTCATCACAGGCATTTTCCCTTTCCTCGGCCACCGTTTTAAAAAATAGCCTGGCAAAAGGATTAAAAAAGAATATGGTTTGAAACAGGGTCATCAAAATATTGATCAGATAATCATGGCGACGAATATGATGAAGCTCGTGCATGAGGATGGTTTCCGTCTGTTCCACTGTAAGCTGATTTACAAGCGCTACAGGCAGAAGCACCAGGGGTCTTAGAAAGCCTACAGTCTGAGCGGAATCCACCCAATCCGCCAGCATCACTTTTATTTTTTTCCTGATGCCCATGACCGGTGATACTTTGTTCGCAAAAAATTGCAATGGCGAAGAAAAGGGAATGCCTGATCCCCGCTTTCTGATCTTCAGCTGAAAAAATTCCATGATATAGCGGGCGCTCCTGAATACAATAATAATCAGGTAAATATCTGTAAGCGTATAAATAAAAGTGGATAAAATGGAAGATCGGACAGCCAAAATGAAAGCAAGGGGAGCCCAATTAATAAATCCTTCCGGATGTGCCAGGCCCATGATCAGGGAGAATGAGAACCAAATAAATCCCAGTCCGCTAAATAGCAATGCCAGATTGTGACGCGCGGCGGCTGAAAAGCGCTTGTGGTTGCGGGTGAGTGCAAGGTAGGCCAGCCACAGGATTGCCATTTGCCAAATACCATTCAGCAGCGACCAGCCCAGGGCAGTCAGGCCGTCAGTATTCAGAAATCGAAACATGCTATTGTTTTTTCAGGTTATTGAGCAGTCGTTGAATCTCATCCAACTCCTCCGGGGAGGCTTTGTGATTACCCAGGGCGTGAAGTACAAGCTCCGTCGGGGATCCTCCGAACAGGGTGGTGATCATCTTTCCGATCAGATGCTTTTGTGTTTTCTCACGACTCACTTCAGGATGGTAAATATGCGATTTTACTGAATCATCCCTGCCTACCAAACCCTTTTCATGCATGATCTGCATGAGCTTTAGGGTTGTCGTATAACCTGCTTCCTTGGTTTTGGAAAGTTCTTCATGAACTTCCCGGACACTGGCCGTATTCCTTTCCCACAAGATCCTCAGGATCTCCAACTCGCTTTCTGTTGGTTTAATATACTTTGTGGTTACCATGACGCTTTATTTTGTAAAGCAAAATACGATATAATTCGTAAAAGAACCCCATTTTAACACAAAACTTACATTTGTTAAGCTTGGGCGCTGGCCCGATTATTTAATAATCAAAAGTTATATATGGCAAATCAGCACGGTACCGAATATTATGCGGAAAAATATAGAATCCCGGAAGGCAAGCCGGTTTCTCTCAAAGACAGGCCCACAGATGACGAGGATAAGGGAGTAACCAAGGCGGATGGGGAGAGCCTGCTGAATTCCGACATTGTCCAGTTGACAAACCTGCAGCAAAAATTGTATAGCAATAACCGATACAGTATATTAATTGTATTCCAGGCCATGGACGCTGCAGGAAAAGATAGTGTGATAAAGCATGTGATGAGCGGTTTGAATCCCCAGGGTGTAAATGTAACATCCTTTAAAACGCCCACACAGCAGGAACTGGATCATGATTTTCTATGGCGACATTATATCGCCCTGCCCGCCAGGGGAATGGTTGGTATTTTTAACCGCTCCCATTATGAAAATGTGCTGGTCACGCGTGTTCACCCGGAATATTTGCTCAAGGAGCAGTTGCCCGGAGTGAACAAACCGGAGGATATAGACAAATCTTTTTGGGAGAGAAGGTTTAAAGAAATCAATCATTTTGAAAAGACTCTGGTTGATAACGGAACAGTAATCCTCAAATTCCACCTGCACGTCTCAAAAAAAGAACAAAAAAAACGATTCCTGGAGCGGATTGACGACCCTGGCAAGAATTGGAAATTTTCTTCAGCAGATCTGAATGAAAGGGCTTTGTGGAAAGATTATCGTAAGGCCTATGAGGAAATGCTGGAACAAACTTCCCGGGAAACAGCTCCCTGGTTTACTGTACCGGCAGATGACAAATGGTTCACCAGGCTGGTAATAGCAAATATTATTGTCAATGAACTGGGCAGGCTGGATCTGCACTACCCCGTCATAAACGCTCAACAAAAAATAGAATTGGCGAAAGCAAAAGAAGATTTGCTGAAGGAAGGGTAGGCTGTACGAAATGTTCAAATCATTTTCTACATTACGGAATGAATTCAGGTTCCGGCTTACCAAATTATCCGCAATCCCAACTCTTTAAATTAAAAGCCATTGGATTAGTGGCGATAGCAGGGACTGGTATCCTGCTGTTGGTTTTTACATTGATGAAAATCAGGGAAGGATTATATTTCGATGATACATTCATGTTCGTGCGATATGCGCACAATATCATTAAGTATGGCAACTACGGATGGAACGCGCACGAGCACACCTATGGATGCACTAATATTCCCTTCACTTTTTATATTGCGCTTTTAAAGATATTTCACGTTGATCAGTTGTTTGGATTGTCTGCCTCACTGCTCTTGTCTTCTTTTTTCTGGGCCGTTTTATCCCTGGTATTTCTATATAAGATAATTGTCAGCGTGGCCGGGAACTTTTTTGGATCAGCCCGCTGGCCGATCATACTGTTCGTCTGTACCATTGCAATAGCGCCTGTATTTTCATATAATATTATAACAGGCATGGATACGACCTTTTCCTTGTTTTTTAACGTACTCATGATCTATCTTCTTTTCAGGTATATTTCAAAACCGGGAATTGTTTCCATCCTGCCTGCTGCCTGGTTTGCCTACTTCATTTTTCTATTGAGGCCCGATTGCGGTATATATTCCGTGTTGTTACCTGTGCTGCTTTTCCTGGACGCAAAACTTCCGGTAAAAAAAATTCTTTTCTTTTATATCCTGCTTTTCACATTTTTCGGCGCGGATACACTCATCAAGTATTTTTATTTCGGGAATCCATTGCCCCTGCCTTTTTTTATTAAAAAAAGCGGTTTTTATCTCGGTTACCTGGGTAAGTCAACCTGGAATGCCGTTCAGTACAGCTTCGATTTCTTCATTGACTTTGGCTTTCTGTTTTTTGCACTTCTTTTATTCTGTACGGGACAGGCTTTAAAAAAATTCCTGGTCTTCGGAATACCTGTTTTACTCACGCTGGTTTATTATTTCACGGTCAACCAGATCATGGGATTCCACTCCAGGTATTATCTTCCGTCAATGCCTTTCTGGATCATTGGTACAATCTACGGCTTCCGGGAAATCAGGACCCTGAGGATAACCACTTACAGTCTGCTATGGCCCACACTGTATATGATCTTCTTATTGTTTCTTCAATTTGCTTCGCCGGTTTATGAATTGTATGTGCAGCGAAAATCGGTGGCCGAAGCTGCCCGGTTTTCCCTGCCACCGACGGTCACGAACCGGATGGCATGCCGGACCATGGATTATAAAGAAGGAATTCAGGCAATGCAGGACCTCATCAGTTTACTGCCTGCAGATGCAACAATCGCTGCAACGGAGTACGGATATCTTTCCGTGAAAGCGCCAGATAACAAATTCATGGATTTGTGCGGGCTGCACAATTATGAATTTGCATTGCACGGGTACAGCGACCATATGCTGGGCATGTGGAGCCCAACCCTGATCTGGCTGCCTGCAAATGAATATACTGCGCTGCGGAAACAAATAATCTCGGGAGATTATTTCAAAAAATACTACGATTTTTTCCCGGACGCATTGAGTTACGGCATTGCTATTCTGAAAAATTCTCCTTATCACGATAAGCTCGTTAGCAGAATGGCTGCATTGGATTGCCAATAAAGGATGGAGGACACTTGGTCGTGGCGACGGGACTGTAGATTTCGCAGCTATTGTTTTGAGTGTCCGTTTAACGGCTTCTGAAGAAAAACCATATTCTTTTCAATTTTCTTCTGAGCGCCGGTATCTCCGTCCAGCGTATGATGAATTTGCGCCAGCGTCGGGGCTATCACCAGGGAAACAATTGACATGAGCTTAATCAGAATATTCATAGAAGGGCCTGATGTGTCCTTGAATGGATCACCGACCGTATCACCGGTAACTGAAGCTTTGTGTGGTTCCGATTTTTTATAATGCATCTCCCCATTGATCTCAACGCCTTTTTCAAAAGATTTCTTTGCATTGTCCCAGGCACCGCCGGCATTATTCTGGAACATGCCCATTAAAACACCACTCACTGTTGCGCCCGCAAGAAATCCACCAAGTGGTTCCGGTCCAAGTGCAAATCCAATAATCAGCGGTGAAATGATGGCAATAGCGCCGGGAAGCATCATTTTCTTAATGGATGCATCCGTGCTGATGGCAACGCATTTATCGTATTCGGGTTTACCGGTGCCTTCCATAATACCCGGTATCGTGCGGAACTGTCTTCGCACTTCTTCCACCATGGCCATTGCAGCCTGACCAACGGCGCGTATCGCAAGGGAGGAAAAGATAAAAGGAATCATGCCCCCAACAAAAAGACTGGCCAAAACCTTGGCCTTATAAATATCGATTCCCGAAATGCCGGCCACACCTACAAAAGCTGCAAACAGGGCCAGTGAAGTCAATGCAGCCGAAGCAATGGCAAAACCTTTACCGGTGGCCGCAGTCGTATTCCCAACCGCATCGAGCACATCCGTTTTTTCCCTGACATCCTTCGGCAGTTCGCTCATTTCGGCAATCCCGCCCGCATTATCTGCAATAGGCCCGAATGCATCAATGGCCAGCTGCATGGCCGTTGTAGCCATCATCCCGGCTGCGGCTATTGCCACGCCGTAGAGTCCTGCACAGGCAAATGACCCCCATATTCCGCCAGCAAGTACCAGGATAGGAAGACAGGTAGATTCCATGCCAATCGCCAGGCCTCCGATAACATTTGTAGCATGACCCGTGGATGACTGCCGGATAATAGAAAGAACCGGCCTTCTGCCAATGGCCGTATAATATTCGGTGATCAGGCTCATGCAGGTACCAACAACCAATCCCACCCCAATAGCACCCAGCACGCCCCATTTGGTGAATTCAATTCCGCGGAGGGTCATGGTATCCGGAAGTATAAAATAAACCAATGCCACCGAGGCTATAGCCGTCATGATGATCGCACCCCAGTTGCCCATGTTCAGCGCTTTCTGAACGCTGACCGTACTGACAATCGCCGATTCGCTGATCCGGACAAACAAAGTAGCTACTATAGAAAAAAGAATTCCAACGCCGGCAATCATCATGGGAAGCAGGATGGGAGCCATGCCACCGAATGCATCATCAGAAACGGTTTCCTGCCCGAGTACCATGGTTGCCAACACCGTGGCAACATAAGATCCGAAAAGATCGGCACCCATTCCGGCAACATCACCCACATTATCACCGACATTGTCTGCAATCGTTGCAGGATTCCGGGGATCATCTTCAGGAATTCCAGCTTCGACCTTTCCTACCAGGTCCGCGCCCACGTCTGCCGCCTTGGTGTAGATACCACCACCTACCCGGGCAAAAAGGGCTATGGATTCGGCACCCAGGGAGAATCCGGTAAGTACTTCAATGGTGCGTAACATTTCCTCGGAATTCACTTCAGCATCCGGCGCAAAAACAGCCTTCAGTATAATGAAAAGTCCTCCTAATCCCAATACCGCAAGGCCCGCCACGCCCAGGCCCATCACTGATCCGCCCGTAAAAGAGACCTTAAGTGCCTTGCTCAGGCTGGTTCTGGCAGCATGAGCGGTGCGCACATTTGCCTTGGTGGCAACGCGCATCCCGATATATCCTGCGGTGGCACTTAACACAGCGCCAAGAATGAAAGAAATGGAAATCGCCCAGTGGGAGTGTGGGTTAGTGCTTGCCATAAAGCCAAGAAGCAGCGCTACGATAACAACAAAATAGCCTAGAATACGCCATTCCGCCTTCAAAAAGGCCATAGCGCCTTCGGCGATATGTTTGCTGATTTCTCTCATCCGGTCCGTTCCATCCTCTTGCTTCGCCACCCACCTGAATTTCACATAAGTGTAGAACAAGCCAATAATTCCCATAAGCGGCACCAGATAAATCAGATTGTCCATGGTAAGTTAATCGAGATTTTAAGGGAGGCAAAAATAGTGGAAAACTGTTAAAATAAGGATAAATGATCTGCTTATATTGCGTGGTATTCGTATAAAGATCAGGATATTATTCCCTTTTTTCTAAATATAATCATAGCTTTGCGATCCATTTTTAATTGCAGGTCCATCCCGGAAACGGGAAATCCTGATTGCCCAAATGGCCCCTTAAGTGTTTTGCCCGTGCAAAACCGCCAGCAGGGTATCACATAAAACCTCATCATAAGATGCCAAAGGTTAAAACAAATTCGAGTGCCAAAAAAAGATTTAAGATCACGGGCACCGGGGAAATCACTTACCAGAAAGCTTTC
Source organism: Chitinophagaceae bacterium (assembly GCA_025449645.1). Lineage (GTDB taxonomy): Bacteria > Bacteroidota > Bacteroidia > Chitinophagales > Chitinophagaceae > Puia. The sequence goes on from JANWIY010000167.1 coordinate 55,860, forward strand.
AAAAGGCATATTCTCACCAAGAAATCCAAGAAACGCAAACGCCTGATGAAAAAGAAAGGATCCGTCAGCCCAGCCAACCAGGATTTTGTAAAGCGACTGCTGAGATTGAAATAGTCTCCGCCTGCGGCTGCCTCCGGTGGGGAGCAATTTTCACATGCTTTCGGCCTGCCTGGTTGGGAAAGAATTATCAAATTTTCAAATTTTCAAATTATTTTCATATGCCACGTTCAGTAAATGCGGTCGCTTCCAGAGCCCGAAGAAAACGCATCCTCAAACAGGCGAAGGGTTTCTATGGAAAGCGCAAAAATGTATATACAGTTGCAAAGAACGTCCTGGAGAAGGGCCTTACCTACAGGTATGTCGGCCGCAAATTGAAAAAGAGGGAATACCGCTCCTTATGGATCGCACGCATCAACGCTGCGGTCCGGGCAGAGGGACTTACCTATTCACGTTTTATCCACCTTTTGAATGCAAAAGGAGTGGAACTGGACAGGAAGGTACTGGCTGATATAGCCATGAATGAACCCGATGCGTTTAAGCAGCTGATCGAGTCTGTAAAATAAAAGCTGACTTTTAAATATTTACCGGGTTTCTTAAAGGTTCCTGACTACTTTTAAGAAACCTGTTTTATTTTGTGCTTATCTTCAAAAAATTACATTTGTACCTAAATTTTCTTCACATCTAAAACTTCAGACCATCATCAACCCGAATGAATCCATGAATAACACCTATGCCGACCTGGTGAAACAGACCTTCAATTTTCCCCAGGAAGGCTTCGAGGTCAAGGAAAATTATCTTGAATTCAACGGGGTGGATATCAAGGCCCTGATCGACAAATACGGCACTCCGCTAAAGCTTTCCTATTTGCCTAAAATCGGAATGCAGATAAAAAAGGCTAAAAAGATGTTTGCCACGGCTATGTCGCGTCATCGTTATGAAGGAAAATATTTTTACTGCTATTGCACCAAAAGCTCTCATTTTTCTTTCGTCGTAGAGGAAGCGCTAAACCAGGATATCCATTTGGAGACCTCATACGCTTATGATATAGATATCGTCAAAAAACTTTATGCCAGAAAGAAGATCACTAAGGAAACCTACATTCTCTGTAACGGGTTTAAACAAAAATCATATACCAGTCGTATCGCTTCCCTGCTGAATACGGGTTTTAAGAATGTAGTGCCGATCCTCGATAATAAGGAAGAATTACAACAGTATAAAAAATCAGTGAAATTGCCATTCAAGCTTGGCATTCGGGTAGCAGCGGAGGAAGAACCGAATTTTCCTTTTTACACCTCGCGACTTGGATTCAGGCCACGGGACGTTCTCGAATTTTATGTAGACAAAATAGAAGGGAATGAGGACCGGTTCCAGCTGAAAATGCTGCACATTTTTCTAAACAAGGGGATTAAGGATGATATTTATTACTGGAGCGAACTGAATAAGGTAATCAACCTTTACTGCCAGCTAAAAAAAATATGTCCGGAGCTGGATTCCATTAATATCGGGGGAGGCTTTCCGATCAAACATTCACTGGGATTTGAATATGATTATCAGTTCATGATCAATGAGATTGTCGGGAATATAAAAAAAGCATGCAAACGCAGCCACGTTCCCATGCCCCATATCTTCACAGAATTCGGAAGCTATACAGTGGGGGAGAGCATGGCCCATGTTTACAGCGTGGTCGGACAGAAGATGCAAAACGACCGGGAAATCTGGTACATGATAGATTCTTCATTCATCACTACCTTACCCGATACCTGGGGCATCGGAGAGCGGTTTCTCATGCTTCCAATTAACAAGTGGGAAGTAGAATATCAGCGTGTGGTGCTGGGAGGAATAACTTGCGACAGTCATGATTATTATGATTCGGAAGAACATATCAATGAAGTATTTCTGCCGAAGCTGAACAACGGAGAACCTCTATACCTCGGTTTTTTCCATACAGGCGACTATCAGGATCAGATCAGTGGGTATGGCGGTATCAAGCACTGCCTGATTCCATCCCCAAAACATGTATTGATGAATTATGACAAGAACGGGAAGCTGGTTGACTGGCTCTATTCCAAAGAGCAGACTGCTCAAAGCATGTTAAAAATTCTCGGTTACAAATAAAGGACGGTGCCTATTGCCTTTTTAGTTTATATTTCTTGCTGACCTTTTTACTGTTGAAATATTCATTCAACTGTTCCTCCGTCATGTTGCTATTTTCATCGATCGGTATGTCTATTAGCTGGATCTGGATCTGTGTCATTTCATCTTTAAGCTTATTGATTTTCTTTGCGATATCGGGGTCCTTTTCGCCATTCAGCGAATTTTGATGCAACTGATATTCAAGGCGCTTGATAGAAGAACGGATCAGGGAGGCGCCGTTTTGCTCCGCTGTTTTCGTTGGAGCAACGGCTTCTTTCACCGGAACCAGTGCAACCCCGGCACTTGGAAGGATCTTTCCCGTATTCTGCGCTGCCGTGCTGCTGGCCGAAGAAAAAACAGTTCCTCCCAGTGCGGAAGTGGCCGTAGTCAAATCAAAAGTAGTCCGGGTGCCATTCGTACTTTTTACTCTTTTATCCAGCTGGACGAAAGCGTATTTGAGCTGAAGAATATAGGTTGAAATTCCCTTTACCGTGCGCAGGTATTCCTGGAGCATTTCAGGATAATTAAGTGCATCCCTGACATATATTCTTACAATAGCCGTGTCCCTGGCAAAAAATTTATTGACGCCGACGAAATTCAGCAATACCAGTCGTTGCCTGGTACTATCCGAAGGTTTGATAAAATCGTAAGAAGGGCTCCAGATAAAATCATCATCGCATTTTTTAACGATGCTGTAGTTTCTCAGGGGCACGTTGGAATAAAAACTAATAGACTCCACAGGGAAACTACCCGCTTCACATTCAACTTTGAAATTGACGGTGTCTCCTTCATCAATATATAGCGTGCTGTTGACGGTGGGCTTAATATGAGAGGGAACAATATCCGTTGTGAAAAAAAGAATGGTGAATGAAGTATCAATCCGTTCCCGCGGATCATGGAGGTTCTGAACGCCAACGATCACCTTGTAGGGATAATCATATTTGAGTTTGCCAGACAAAAAATAGGATTTATCTGCCTTAAAAGAAAGAAGGCCATTGTCTTTATTGATTTTCAGCCCGAGCGGAGAGTTTCTCAAATACCAGAAATAATGGGAGGGATTTTTATTGATTTCCAGGTTATAGGTCATGGTGGAATCCACATGCAGCGTAATGTAAGGATTAAGATTGCGTATCCGCAAAACCGTATCCTCCGATTCCTGAAGGGAATCGATTACCGTTTGGCGAATTGAATCGAGTACTGTTGGTAAACGGGAATCAGGCGTTTGGGAAAGGCAGGAAAAACTGATCATCATCCCGAAAATGAAAAGTCCAATATTTTTTCGGTGTTTGGCTTTATTCATGGATAATGAGGCAACAATTTATGCCGCGAAATTAGCTAAAACAATTGAAAGTTCTAAATGGAAAATCCCTTCCACGACTGGAAGGGACCGATCAAAACAAACTGCAAAAAGTATTGTGACGGACGCTGTTAGTCAATATTGATTTGACGAGCGCCTTGTTTTACTTCTTCCTTTTTGGGGAGTAGAAGTTTTAACAAACCGTTTTCATATTTTGCCTGAACTCCATTGATATCAACGGTTTCATCAATGGAAAAACTGCGCTTAAAACTTTTGTAAGAAAATTCCCTGCGGATAGTTTTGTAATTTTCGGGTGCCGGCGCTTCTTCTTTCTTTTCGAAACTAATGGTCAGCAGTCCGTGTTCAACCTGAATCTTGAAGTCTTCCCTTGACCGGCCCGGGACGTTTAACTCAAGGTGGTAGGCATCTGGTGATTCGTGAATATTGGTTTCAGGAAACTGGAAAGCATCCTGGGTAAATGATCTTGCCACTCCTGGAAATTCATTCAAAAAGTCTCCGAATAAATTTCCAAAAGGTCGGTTGTTAACTTTAACGAGTGTCATAATTTTATCCATTTAGGTTATAAAATAAATAGTATATCCGGAATGGACAAAGGGCATACCATGCCGGTTTTTTGCGTATTTCGGCGACAATATGTCTTTCATCAGCAAAAACAGATGTCATTATTTCTTATCTGGTGTGGTAAAAGATGCCAGAACATGCTTACTTGAATGAACTTTTTAACTAATTTTGCGTTGTTATAAAAAAGTAAATAATGTATCCTGCAGATATTGTAATACCCATGAAAGAGGAGCTGACCGAAAATGGTTTCAGCGAATTAAAGACCTCTGAAGAAGTTATCAATCAACTGGATCAGAAAGGAACGACCCTGGTCATGATCAATTCTGTTTGCGGTTGCTCCGCAGGAACTGCAAGACCAGGTGTCCTGATGGCCGTTGCCACTTCCAGTAAGAAGCCGGAATATCTAACGACAAGCTTTGCCGGTTTCGATATTGATGCGGTTAAAGCTATCAGGGAGCGTTTATTGCCTTATCCGCCCTCATCACCATCTGTCGCGCTTTTTAAGGATGGCCAATTGGTTCATATGATTGAGCGTCATCATATTGAAGGCCGCTCGGCACAAATGATCGCGCATAATCTGATCGCTGCTTTTGATGAATATTGCTGAGGACCGGCGCATAAAACAAAGGATTCAGCCGTTATAGGCAGTATCCTTTATTTATGAAATCCAGCAGAAAGATCCCCACTAGAGCAATTCCTGTTCCCCGCAAGCCCGAAAGTCCCAATGCAACTTCGATTGCCATTGGCAGAAAGCTTCTCGAAATCAAAAGAATATCCGGCGAAGGAGAAATGACCGAAATCAATCTGGCCCTATTCCGTCATTTGAAATAGAGCAAAGCGGGAGAGATGCCCCAGAGATAATTATTCTGGTTCCCTGATTTTAGGATCTTGTTACGTAACGGGGTCATTTCCTTCTTTCTTCAGGTTCTATTTGACATAATGAATATTATAAGAAAGATATGGGTTTTTACTATACGCGATGCATCGAAAATTTACGTTTTTCAAAGAAAATCAATAGATTCGCATTTGCTAATCTTCCTTTGC
>JANWIY010000168.1 GCA_025449645.1 Chitinophagaceae bacterium
AATTCACAATTAAAGTCCATCTACGATCCACCATATACCATCCACCAAATTATTCGCACTATGCTGATCCTGTTCTTCACGACCGCGCTCCGCAATCTTTTTAAAAGAAAAGGATATGCAGGGTTGAATATTTTCGGGCTAGTGCTGGGAATGACGAGTTGCCTTCTGATCTTCAGGTATGTGGCGTATGAAAGAAGTTATGACCGTTTTCAGAAAGGGAGCAGACGGGTTTATCGCGTTCAGCTGGATGATTACCAAAACGGGCAGCTGACCGTGAAATGCGCTGCGAATTATGCTGCACTTGCACCTGCATTGAAACAGGACTTTCCCGAGGTGGAAGAAGCAACGCGTTTTTTTAAGACCCATATGCTGCTTGCCAATGAAGAAAGGAGTATCCGCTTCAATGAAACAAGAATTTACTATGCAGAGCCGGCATTTCTGGATCTGTTTAATGTCCGGCTGATTGAAGGAGACCCAAAAACTGCGTTGCAGGGACCTGATAAATTAGTTATATCAGAGGACCTGGCAAGAAAATATTTCGGAAAGGTTGATGCGCTTGGCAAAATGCTGCGCTGGACCGGCCGGGGCAGGATGATTTCATTTATCGTTACAGGCGTATTCAGGAATTATCCGCTCAATTCGCATGTCAGCTTCAGCGCGTTGGCTTCTTACAAAACATTCAGCAAGCAGAACGGAACACTTAACGCGAAGGATGATCCGGTAGAATCCAGCTGGTACTGGACAGATTTTTATACTTATATCCGGCTGAGGCCAGGAGCTGATGAGCATAAGCTGGAGGCGATGCTTCCTGATTTTGCAGAAAGACACGTAAATAGTCTTCCGGACAATAAAGCGAATCATGACCATTCTGTTTTTCAGATGATCTCCATGCAGGATATCCATCTCTATTCTCATTATACGGAAGAAGCCGAACCAGCCGGAGATGGTAAATCCGTTGCATTTTTATTCATGACTGCTTTTATTATCCTGAGTATTGCATGGATTAATTATATCAATATGGCCACTGCCCGCTCACTGGAAAGAGCCAGAGAAGTGGGCGTACGGAAATTGTTAGGCGCTGTTCGCAGGGACCTGATCACGCAATTCATGATGGAAAGTTTGCTGATCAATTTATTGGCGCTTGTAATTGCCCTGATCATTTCCTTTCTGCTGATGAAACCATTTACTCTGCTTACCGGCAGGCCACTAGGTAGTTTAGGCGATATGCCTCTTCCCTATTTATTTGTGTTCGGCGGACTATTCCTCGGAGGCACTTTTCTTTCCGGTATCTATCCTGCATTTGTATTGTCGGGATACCATCCTGTCACTGTACTCAAAGGATTGTTTAAGAATTCCGGTAAAGGATTATGGTTAAGAAAGGGATTGATCGTCGGCCAATTCGCCACTTCAATTCTCCTGATCGCAGGAACCATGGTCATTTACCAGCAGATGCAATTCATGCGCAAACAAAATCTTGGAGTTGATATCAACCATACGATTGTACTGAATGGCCCTGCTTCTGTTCCGGATTCAGTTCACCTGGCAGTTTATCAACCTTTTAAAAATGCAGTGATGATCCTTCCAGGTGTAAAAAGCATCACCGCTTCTTCCAACGTGATGGGCCAGGAGATCCTATGGAGCGCCAACTGGAAAACATTACACGGACGCAAACAAGGTGCAGTGAATCTTTTTCAAATGGCTATCGATTATGATTTTATTCCGGGTTTTGGTTTGAACTTACTTGCCGGCAGAAATTTATCCAAAGATTTTCCTAGTGATCAAAAAGCTGCCCTGATCAATGTCTCGGCCCTTCGGGCACTGGGTTATAGAAGGCCTGAAGAAGCGCTTCATGAAACAATTACCTCCGAGAATGATGATACCATGCAGGTCGCAGGAGTGGTCGCGGATTTTCACCAGGAGGGGCTTCAAAAAGAGATCACCCCATTAGTCATGTTCCTGGGCCCCAGAGCAAGGTTTGCCTATTCTGTCAAGATAGATTCTGCCCGGATTTCAACTACTGTGGCTTCGATCAAAAAAATTTGGAATCGCTATTTCCCCGAAGATCCTTTTCAGTATTTTTTCCTGGATGAATTCTTCAACCAGCAATACGACGAGAACAAACGTTTCGGAGATGTGTTTGCACTTTTTTCCGCCCTGGCAATTATGATTGCATGTCTCGGTCTGCTGGCCCTATCTGCCTACAACGTTTTACAAAGGACCAAAGAAATCGGTATCCGCAAAGTACTCGGCGCAACATTAAGGGATCTCGTGATTATTTTATCCAAAGACTTTCTACTCCTCGTTGCCGTTGCCTTTGTATTGGCTGTTCCGGTGTCTGTCTGGGCAATGGAACGCTGGCTGCAGTCCTTTGCTTATCGCATTTCTATAAGCTGGTGGATCTATGGATTAGCCGGAACGCTGGCATTTTTAATTGCCCTGCTCACACTGGGATATCAGGGAGTGAAGGCGGCTTTGGGGAATCCGGTGAAGAGTCTTCGTACTGAATAATGAGAATGATTCGTTGACGGTTGACGGTTGACAGTTGACCGACATTAAGGACGAACCCGCATCTGATATCCGTCAACCGTCAACAAAAATAATTGAACTATGAACAGCTTGTTCCTCAAAACCGCTCTCCGCAACCTTCTCAAAAGAAAAGGTTCTGGACTACTGAATGTACTGGGGCTGGAGATTGGCGGGTAGAAATTTTTCAAAAGACTTCCCTGTGGATGCACACGGGCACAGCGCTATTTTGAACGAGCAGGGTGTGCAGACCATGGGTTTCTCCAGCGTGGATGATGCGATTGGCAAAAGATAGACGGAGGAAGCAGGGACACGCTGACTATCGTCGGCGTGATCGGAAATGTGCATCATCTTGGACTCAGAAGGCCGATAGATCCGCAGTTGATACTGTTTCAACCCAATGTGCGTGACGACTATTCGATCAAGCTTCAGTCGGCCGGCCTAAGCGACCAGGTAGCAGCCATTCAAAAAGTCTGGAACAATTATTTCCCTGGCGATCCATTCAGTTATTTTTTCCTGGATGATTTTTATGGCCGGCAATATAAATCAGACCAGCTGTTTGGCAACACCTTCACTTTATTTTCTTTCCTAGCCATCCTCATCGCGTGCTTCGGGCTCATGGGATTGTCGGCTTACAATATTCTGCAGCGGACTAAAGAGATCGGAATCCGCAAAGTGCTCGGCGCATCCACGCAGAATGTGGTATACATCCTGTCCAAAGATTTTCTCGGCCTGGTCATCCTTGCCTTCCTGCTTGCGATCCCCGCTGCATGGTGGATCATGCATAGCTGGCTCCAGGACTTTGCCTACCGGATCAACATTGGCACGGGTGTCTTCCTCGTCGCTGGGATCATTGCCATTGCAATAGCCCTGGCCACAATCAGCTTTCATGCGGTTAAGGCAGCGCTTGCGAACCCGGCGGAGAGTTTGAGGATGGAATGAGAGTGCCAGTGTGCCAATGTGAAAATGTGCTAATGTGAAAATTAAGCCTCTTATATTTCATTTTCACATTTCCATATTACCTTGCTCCTGTCTTTCATTTTCACATTTTCACATTAGAATTTTCACATTTACACCTTGAAACTCCTCCTCCTCCTTCCTTACTTTTTCGCAACCACCCTGACTGCTTTCTCACAAAACGGATTTGATAAAAGCCTGAGCTCGTTTTATAAGCCCAAAGAGAATCCGATATTGAGACCTGATCCAGGTTTTACATTTAAGGATCCGATAAAAAAGGAAATCGTGAGATGGCAAAGAGCAGATGTATTCAATCCCGCCGCTATTGTAAAAGACAATAAGGTTTACCTGCTGTACCGCGCGGAAGATAATCCGGCGGCCCCCATTGGTGGCAGAACTTCCAGGATCGGTCTTGCTGTGAGTGATGATGGAATACACTTTAAGAAATTTCCGTCGCCAGTTTTGTACCCTGATACCGGCCCCTTCATGAATGACGACTATCCTGGTGGATGTGAAGATCCCCGCATTGTTGAAGCAGCGGACGGCACTTATGTTCTGGTGTACACGGCATGGAATGGAATAAAACCGCTTTTGTCAACTGCGATCTCGAAAGATTTATTCCACTGGCAAAAGAAAGGGGGCGCCTTTGCAAAAGCATATAATGGCCGTTTTCTGCGCATCTGGACAAAATCCGGATCCATCGTTACAAGGATCATCAACGGCAAACTGATTGCCGCGAAAATAAATGGTAAATATTGGATGTATTGGGGAGAAGATTTCGTCAACCTGGCCTGGTCCGATAACCTGACCGACTGGTATCCATCGCTTGACAAAAAAGGCGAATTAAAAAGAGTCATGGAAATCCGGCCTGGAAAATTCGATAGCGATCTCACCGAGTGCGGGCCGCCTGCCGTGATTACAAAAAAAGGAATTGTATTGTTGTATAATGGCAAGAATGCAACGAACACAAACAAAGATCCGGCTTTACCCGGGGGCATGTATTCTGTCGGCCAGGCCGTTTTCGACATAGATAATCCGGAAAAATTAATTGCCCGCTCAGATTCCAATTTCCTCAGGCCAACTTTACCAAATGAAATCACCGGACAATACCGCGCTGGCACCATTTTCTCAGAAGGCCTGGTATTTTTCAAAAATAAATGGTTCCTCTATTACGGCACCGCAGATTCGTTTGTGGGATTGGCGATTTCGAAGACCAATGTGAAAATGTGAAAATGCAAATGTGTACATGTTCTAATGTGTAAATTAGTACACTTGTATTTCATTTACACATTTACACATTAGAACATGTACACATTAGGCATTAGCACATTTGCGGGGAATGCCTAGCTCTTTACCAAGGCTTGTGTCACTTCCATTTGGTCGCCATTGACTGCAATCACTTTGATATTGTCTTCATTTTCAATATTGACCATATAAACCGGACCCTGATCGTTGGAGCGGATTTCATTGACGTAGGAAATGTGGTATCCCTCAAAATTATCCAGGACATCCTGTTTCACACTTTTTGGGAGATCATCCGGAGGATAGCTCAGTAAAGTATATTGCCAGTATCCCTGCTTGTCATAAAATACACGATTCACGATATTGCCCTGATGAAAAACACAGAGGATATTATCGCCTGCTGTATTGTACCAGGCAGCGTCCTGCACCCATGCATAATTCTCCCTGAAATGGATCAGGGCGCGGTCATGGCCGCTGATAGGCGCAATAGCGTGCCTAACATTCATGTTGGCCGGAGCGGCCTGAAGGCCCGAAAGCAGGAAATAGAGTCCTGTTAATAGCATTAACTTTTTCATTGTACTGATTTTTTAGATTTAAAATGCACTTTGATGTTCTTTACATTGGGTTAACTAATAATTCTCTTCCATTTTATAATACCATGTGCGTGCCAGAAAATAATATGCTACATGTCAACCTGCTATAAAAAAAATGTCTGGATGCATGTGCGATTCTGATACAATTTGTGGCCTGATGGGCAATGTCCTCGTCATCAATTCAAAAATATCCTCACCATCAATTCAAATTTGCACAATTTAATTTCAATGATCCATAAGAATGTCTCTCTATTTTGCCTCATGTTGCATCTATTTTGCACAATTAGCCATCTCTTTTTCTACATTAACATTTTGTTGTAGTTCGCTGAAGGGATGGTAGAGGGAATCTCAACTGCGATGACAGGAAACAATACATTATTGTATCGAAATCATACAATTCTCTATTCTAATTGTTTTTTAAACTTTTGAATTTCAATTAACTATGAATGGGCACAGTTTTTAAGCGTTGTCATGGGCATATTCTCCTGCATAGTTACCGGAACTGGTATATCAGAATAAACAGTGAAAAGATTTGTGTCATAATCAGTGCCAGGAAAAAAACTCATAAATCATCGTTAATTACAACAAAATGTACAGACAGAATCTTAAAATCGCCTGGCGTTATCTTGTAAAGGAGCGGCAATTCACTCGCTGAATCTGATGGGCCTGTCAACGGGCCTGGCTTGTGCCTTGCTCATTTTCCTATGGGTAAATGACGAATTACATGTTGACAAGTTCAACAAGAATGACAGCCAGCTCTTCCAGGTCATGAACAATGGGGAAACCCCGAATGGTATTGTAACCGGTGAGAACACACCTGGTTTGCTTGCCAGCGCCCTGTCAGCAGAAATGCCGGAGGTCGAATATGCAGTACCTGTTGTTCCCGTTTCCTGGTTCGACAAAAAGGGCATTCTCACTTATGGTGATAGTCATATTGAGGCAAGTGAACAGTTTGCAGGCAAAGATTTCTTCAAGGTATTTTCCTATCCGCTGGTGGAAGGAAATAAGAATACCGCCCTGGCAGATAAGCATTCCATACTGATATCAGAAGAACTGGCCCGGAAATTATTTCATACAACCGAAAACATTATTGGGAAAACGGTCGCCTGGAATCAGAAAGACTATAGCGATGTTTATCTTATTTCAGGTATTTTTCAAAAACTTCCTTTGAATGCCACGACGCAATTTGATGTCTTGTTAAATTATGATTTATTCCAGGATAAAAATCCAAAACTCAATGATTGGAGTAACAATGATCCGTCTACTTATATCTTACTAAAAAAAGGGACAAATATTTCGGCATTCAATGCCAAAATTGCCGGCTTTATTAAGGCAAGGAATGAAAAATCAAATGAAACCTTGTTTGTTCAAAAATATTCAGATAAATATCTGCATAACAATTATGAAAACGGTATTCCCTCTGGAGGAAGAATAGAATACGTTAGACTTTTCTCCATAATTGCCATTTTCATTCTGATCATCGCATGTATCAATTTCATGAATTTATCTACGGCAAAGGCAGCGGAAAGAATGAAGGATGCGGGAATGAAGAAAGTAATGGGTGCGCGCCGGTTTGCCCTGGTTTCCCAATGCCTTGGCGAGTCAGTTTTGATGGCTTCAATTGCCATGGTGACCGCGATTTTTTTGGTTAGCTTGCTTCTGCCCCTTTTCAATGAAATCACGGGGAAACATTTGGTTCTCCATTTTGGCGCAAGCCTGACTATGAGTATTTTGGGTATTACCCTATTCACTGGCATCTTTTCCGGAAGCTACCCGGCATTATATCTTTCCGGATCCAAACCGGCGATGATGCTGAAAGGACAAATGAGGAATTCCGTCGGAGAACTTTTAGTAAGAAAGGGCCTGGTGATATTTCAATTTACGCTCTCAGGAATATTTATCATATCGGTTTTGGTAATCTACAGACAAATGCAGCTGGTGCAAACCAGGAACCTGGGCTATAACCGAGACCATGTTCTTTATTTTGATAAAGGCGAAATAGTCTCTGAAAATAAAGATGACTATGCTCCCGGTGGCAAATTTGAAACAAGGCTTGAAAGTTTTGTAGCCCAGGTCAGAAAAGTACCCGGAGTTGTCAATGCAGCTAATTTCCGACATAATATTACAAACAGGAATGGAGGAACAAGCGACCTTTCCTGGCCAGGAAAGGATCCCAATACTAAAATGGATTTTACCGACCTGGGTGTCGGATATAATTTCATAGAGACCATGGGTATTCAGATGAAAGAAGGAAGAACCTATTCCAGGGCCTATGGTTCTGAAAAATCGAAGATCATTTTTAATGAACTCGCCATAGAACGCATGGGGCTTAAAGATCCGATTGGAAAAACTGCGCACCTGTGGGGAGAGGACAGGGAAATCATCGGTGTTGCTAAAAATTTTAATTTCCAATCCTTATATGAAAACCTGAAACCCTGCTTCTTTGATCTTACCGTCAATCAAAGGGCCTCTAAGATTATTGTGCGTATTAAGGCCGGACAGGAGGCACAGACTATTGACCGCCTTGAGAAACTCTATAAAGAAGATAATCCCGGATTCGCATTTGAGTACCGCTTCCTGGATGATGACTACCAGGCGCTTTATGCTTCAGAAAGGAGAATTGCAAGCCTGTCAAAATATTTTGCCGGTCTGGCTATTATTATCTCCTGCCTTGGTTTGTTTGGTTTGGCTGCATTCACAACCCAAAGAAGACGCAAAGAGATCGGTATCCGCAAAGTGATAGGTGCCACAGCAGGAAATATTGTTGTACTCCTCTCTACCGATTTTCTCAAACTAATTTTGGTTGCTCTTCTGATTGCCTTTCCATTGTCATGGTTGTTGATGAACCAATGGCTGCATGATTTTGCCTACCGCGTTAATCCGGGCACCATAACATTTCTGATTGCAGGCGGAGCCATCCTTACCATTACTCTATTAACCATCAGTTTCCAGGCAGTGAGGGCAGCAATTGCTAATCCGGTTGACAGTTTGAGAACGGAATGAAGATCGTTGATGGTTGATAGTTGATGGTTGATGGAATTTACTTGTGAATTCGCACTTGGGATCCATCAACCATCAACTATCAACCATCAACCAACTTTGTTCATTCACTTCGCAAACTCCTCGCCGGATTTGCCATTGCGGCCCTGATTGCCTGAAAACATACCGTTGTCAAAGCGATCAGAACGACCAGTCCGCATACGATGGCAAACATCCACCAGCTTAGTGCAATCCGGTATGGATAATTGTCAAGCCATTTTTTGGATGCAAACCATGAAACCGGGATTGCAATCAGCAGGGAAATTATAACCAGCTTCAGGAAGTCGGTTGATAATATAGTTATTATATTTTTGACAGATGCTCCTAATACTTTCCTGATACCGATTTCCTTCGTTCTTTTTTCAGCAGACAAAACTGACAAGCCAAACAGGCCGATGCATGAAATAAAAATGGTAAGGATGGCTCCGAACAACATGATCTGTTTCCACCTGGCTTCCGATTCATAATTCTTAAGGTTCTCCTGGTCTTTAAATTCGTAGGAATAGGGGCTTAGGGGAAATAATTGTTTGAATGTCTTTTCGATATTGGAAAGGCTGGCCAATTCAGTGTTCGGCTTTATTTTTACATAGATCATTCCATAATTATTACCCTGGGTGCCCATGAAAAAGGCCTCCGGTTCGATTTTATAATTCAGTGATCGGAAATGATAATCTTTTACCACGCCCACCACCTGGTATTTTTGATCGTTGTAACCCATTAACCGGCCGATCGGGTTTTTCCATCCGGCTTCTCTTGCGAAGGTTTCATTTACGATTATCGAATGGGATGAATCAGTGGGATGATCGGCCGAAAAATTTCTCCCTTTAACAATTGGAATCTTCAGCAAGGGTAAATACGATTCATCAATTGTCACGTTGGCAAAGCCAATGCCCTGATCACCGTTTATCTTACCTCCGTTAAATGAAAATCCATTGTCCTTTGCTGCAATACCCAGGATATTCGGGCTTTTCATCATTTCCTGTTTAAGTAGTACGGACTCGCCTGGTTTCAAATCCAGTTTATTCACCAATACGAGATTACTGTCATCATATCCTAATTTCTCGGTTGTTAAATAATGAAACTGAAACCAGGTTATAAATGTTGCAAGGATCAGGAATGAAGCGAGTGTAAATTGCAATACCACCAGGCTCTTCTGCAAATAATTTTTTCCTGCCATTTTAAAACGGCCGTACAAGGTTTTAACCGGATCGTACTTAGACATTACCAGGGCCGGATAAAAACCGGCTAATAGCCCGGTGATCAGGAAGAGCACGATATAGCCGGCCACCAATTTCACATCAAACAAATACGACAGGGCCAGTTCTTTGTTGGAAAGCCTGTTGAACAAAGGCAACATGATCTCCACAATGATTACGGCTAAAACAAAGGCAATCAGGCAGAGAATGAAGGACTCACCCAAAAATTGAATGATAAGTTGTTTCCGGTTGCCACCCACCACTTTCCGTATGCCGACTTCCTTCCCCCTTTTTATGGAGCGGGCAACGGAAAGATTTACAAAATTGATGCAGGCAATAAGTAAAATGAAAAATACGATTCCAGAAAGTATATAAGAATACATAGGATCACTGGCACCCACAATATCATCGCGACTAACTTCCTTATTCAGGTGAATGGCCAGGAAGGGTTCGAGCTTGTACAGCGTCGGGTCCTTCATTTTCGCTTGTGCCTCGAACCCCCTGATTGTAGGCGCTGCATCCTGCTTGTACACTTTCGTCATCTCCGCTTCTACTTTCTTCACATCAGCCTGAGGGTTGAGAAGAACGTAAGTATTCAGAAAAAAATTAAACCAGTTTTGATTGTTCTGCTCCCAGTCCGCCGGTTCGTTTACCGGCATTAAGACATCGAATTTTATGGATGAATTTTGAGGGCACCTCCTGGTCACGCCGGTAACGGTATGAGGAATAAATTTTCCACCAGTTTTGAGCATGATAATCTTGCCCATCGCATCCGAATGGCCAAACTGTTTTTTTGCCATATCTTCCGATATAACTATCGCGTCCGGCTGTAGTAAACAGGTTTTAGGATTCCCGATAAGCAAGGGAAACGAGAACACAGAAAAGAAATTCGAATCCACCAACTGCACCGGCTGATAAATAACATTGGAACCCGTCATCATATCCTCCGCGCCACTTTGTACGCGTACAAAGGATCTTATCTCCGGTATTTTCGCAGCAAAATGAGGCCCCTGGAAATACCCGGTGATACCCATCCGCTCCGTCTGCGTTCCCTCCGGCCCATTCGACATCGTCGCCTGGCTGAATACCCGGTAAATATTATTTGAATTGGCGTGAAACCTGTCGTAACTCACTTCATCCTTCAAATATAAAAGGATCAGCACGGCGCAGGCCAGCCCCAGGGTCAGGCCCGATACAATCATGAAGGAATAGATCGGATTGCGGAGGAGGGTTCTTAGTGTGGTTTTCAAGTAGTTCTGGAACATGGCTTTTTTTGGTTGATGGTTGATAGTTGATGGTTGATGGACTTTAAATGCGAGTTCGCACCTGATTTCGACCATTTGGGTTTGAATGCATACTATTTTCAACAATCAACCAAGAAAATGCCAGTTTGCTAAAAAATTATCTTTCAGCAATTTATGTAATCAGTCTCATTTGGAAAGTGAACGGAATTGATACGCTTTGTTACAAATTCATTTAAAGTATAGTCTTTTATGACGAGGCAGTTGAAAGTTTACAGTTGATCCCCTTCCATAGCAAATTCACACCCAAAGTCCATCAACCATCAACCGTCAACCCTTCTTCACGAAGGCACTTTAGCAAGCTTACTCTTCCTCCGCCCGTACAACAAGTAAACACTCAACCCAATTCCCATCCAGATGAAAAAGACCATCCAGCTTTTGGCCGGGATCTCGATCATGAGGTAGAGGCAAAAGAGGGTGCCGAGGACGGGGATCACGGAATAGTTGCGGATAAAGGTGAAAATGGACATGATGGCGGCGACAAGGACAAATAAAAGGAAGAGGATTTCCTGGTAACCCTCTGCGTTTAGATTCGTGCAGGAATCTTTTAGGCGCGCGCGAAAAAGCCAGAGAAAGCCGATCAGCATGAGGGGTACTATAATTTTTCCGTTCAGGTAAGGCAGCTTGAATTTCCCGGGGATCTTCTGGTTGAGTGCAGGCAGGAATAATACGCCACTGCAGACCAGCACAAACGCGAAGAGGGTACCGATGCTGGTGAGGTCGGTCATCAGTTTGTCATCCACAAGCAGGACGGGAATACCGACCACGAGGCCGGTGATGATGGTGGCAAATCCAGGAGTCTTAAACCTTTTGCTGATCCGTCCAAATGCAGGCGGCATCAGTCCGTCCCGGCTCATGCTCATCCATATGCGGGGCTGGCCGATCTGGAACACAAGAAGGACGCTGGTGGAAGCAATCACGGCCGTCACTGAAATAATGAACCCGATCTTGTGCATGTGGATTTTGTCGAATACATAGGCCAGGGGATCGGCCACACCGAAGAATTCTTTGTAGTTAACCAGGCCGGTAATCACCAGGGCAGTTACAATATAGATACCTGTGCAAATCAGCAAGGAGTAGATCATTCCCCGGGGAAGGTCCTTTTGCGGACTGTGGCATTCTTCCGCCGTGGTCGAAATGGCATCAAAGCCGATGTAGGCAAAGAAAACCGACGAAACACTTTCCAAGACCCCCTTCATCCCCTCAGGAAGAAAGGGCTTCCAATTGGAAGTGGTGCCGGTGGAAAAGATCAGGTAGAAACCGATGACTGCAATAAAAGCGAGAACCACGAGTTTCAGTCCGACCATAAAATTCGCGCTTTTCCGGCTCTCGTTGATCCCGATATAGGCGAGGGCAGTGATTAGCCCCACGATGATGAAAGCCGGCAGATTGATGATGAAGCGCATGCCGCCGAATTGAGGGGCGGTCATATACAGCATATCCCTTACGGGCTGGTGATTTGCCAGGGCCAGATCATAATTCATTTTCGCCGTCTGGTAACCGATGGCCAGCCAGTCAGGCAGGTGCACGCCGAAGGCTCGCAGGATATTATTAAAATAAGCACTCCAGGAAATAGCCACAACCACATTGCCGATCGAGTATTCCAGGATCAGGGCCCATCCGATGATCCAGGCAATCACTTCGCCAAAACTCACATAAGAATATGTATAAGCGCTGCCTGCCACCGGAACCCTTGACGCAAATTCAGCATAACAAAGCGCCGTAAACCCGCAGGTGATCGCGGTGATCATAAACAGGAGGATAACGCCGGGTCCCCCGTGATAAGCAGCCATGCCAATGGTAGAAAAGATCCCCGCCCCGATCACAGCCGCAATGCCCATAAAAGTGAGATCGCGCACGCCCAATACCTTGTGCAACTTATTTTCATGCGCATCGCCCAAACCGGCTTCAGCATCACGGACGATTTTTTCTAGGGACTTTTTGCGAAAGATCGATTTGGACATGAGTTTTTCTTGGTTGACGGTTGACAGTTGACGGTTGACGGGCTTTACCGTAACAGTTCCTCATGAATGCAGGACAAAGAAAGGGAAATATATTAGAAATAGAGAGGGAAAATTGCTTCCAAACGGATGTCGACTGTCTGCCATCATCAATAATTAGGGGAAGCTGTCATTTGAAAAAGAGAACATGCATTGCGGTCCGGGTGAAAGAGTTTAGCCCGCATCCACCATCGATTCCGCAGTTAGTTGGATCATATTTTTCGTATAATCCCTTAGCTGTCCTGCATAATGATCACTCAGAGGGACCAGCGGCAGACGCAGGTAATTATTGATGATCCCCAGCTCGGACAAAGCGGCTTTTACACCCGCAGGATTATTCTCAATAAAAAGAAGATGATACGCTTCTATCAGGCTGTCGTTCAGTTTCTTTGCCTTCTTAAGATCTCCTTTCAATGCAGCCCGGATCATAGAAGAAAAAGCAGCAGGAAAACTATTTGCAACCACGCTGATAACGCCGTGCATTCCAATCGCGATCTGGGGAAAAGCGAGGGCATCATCACCACTCACCACGAGAAAATCCGAAGGGCGATCCCGGAGAATGAGCGCACATTGTGCCATATCTCCTCCCGCTTCTTTGATGCCCGAGATATTGGGTAGCTGGGCTAATCTTAATACGGTGTTTGCGTCTATATTCCGCGCGGTACGCGAAGGAACATTATAAAGTATCAGAGGCTTTGGCGAGACTGCGGCAATGGCTTTATAGTGCTGGTAGATTCCTTCCTGGGATGGTTTACTGTAAGCAGGACTGGAACTCAGAATGGCGATGGCATCTTCCGTGGGTAATTCTTCTATTTCGGCGATCACCTCTTTGGTATTGTTGCCTCCGGCGCCGATGACGACCGGCACGCGATTATTAACAGCATCCAAAGTGAAACGCGCAATTCTTATCTTTTCTTCCCTTGACAAAACCGGTGTTTCCCCGGTCGTTCCCAACGTAACAATATATTCGACGCCGCCTTCGATCACAAAATCAATGACGCGCACCAGGGCGGGTTCATCAATTTCCATTCGGGAATTAAAAGGCGTAACGAGTGCGACGCCTGTGCCGGTGAGGGATGGTATTAGGTTGGACATTGCTTGTTTGATCGTTGATGGTTGATGGAATTCATTTTTAAGTGCTTCCTATTTCAGGTGTTATCCGAAGCCTTTCATAACCGCCGAAGCTTTAACGCAGGCGGTAGCATGGTTTGTAGTGTATTAGGATCACCCGTGATTCTCATTAACCGGTTCCTTCCAGGGTTCTCCGTGATGCATTACTTTGCCCTCGGGAACTTCGTTCCAAAATCCCATCTTATTAAATTTCTCAATTCTTTGGTTGATGCGGTCCTCGGGCGAGATCTGCCTCAGTTCTTCCAGGGTTTGAAGAAGCCTGGGCTTTAGCAGTGCAGCGGCTTCGCAATAATCCCAGTGCGCACCACCGATGGGTTCGGGTACAATGCCATCGATCAGT